>CAWVYV010000089.1:0-4831 GCA_963934475.1 uncultured Alphaproteobacteria bacterium
ATATCTATGTGGCCAGAATGAATTAAATCAAAGCAGCCATTTGTAAACCCTACCTTTAGTTTATTGTCTTTCCAATTTTTAACAGTATTTTTAATGTTATCTTTATTTAAAATTTTGTATGGTTTTTTTGATTCAATTGATTTAAATAACTCTTTATCTGTTAAAGATGCCGTTCCTAATTTTTTTACTACTATACTTGCACCAATATTAGCAAAATGAGCTGAGTCTGTATAATTATTGCCAGCAGAAATTGCCGCAGAAAATAAAGATATTACTGTATCTCCAGCTCCTGTTACATCAAAAACCTCTTCAGTATTAGACTTAATATGATCTGTTCTATTATTTTGAATAATAGATAATCCATTTGCCCCCTTAGTTAATAGTACATTTTCTGACCACTTATTATTAATAATTATTCTGCCACATTTTTCTGCTAAATTATTATCAATAGGGTTAATTTTTGTTGCTTTAAAAGCTTCTTTTGAGTTGGGAGTAATAAAGAAAACCCCTTTATATTTTTCAAAATTATTTCCTTTAGGGTCAACAATAATTTTTTTATTTTTTTTTAATGCTGCTTTTATAAGTTTCTGACAGAAAGCATTATCTAGAAAAATGCCTTTTCCGTAATCAGAGAAAATAATTATATCTGTTTGTTTTATAAAGAGTTGAAAATATTTAAATATTTTCTTTTTCATAGTTTGGTCTATAGCATCTATTGTTTCATCATCTGCTCTAAAAAGCTGTTGTCCATCAGACATATACCTAGTCTTGCAGGTAGTTTTTCTGTTTTTATCTATTAATAATGCATATTCTACATTTTTAAGTTTTTCTATATTTTTTTTTAATGTTTTTCCTGCTATATCATTTCCTATTATTGATATAAATGAAGCTTTAATATTTAGAGAATTTAAATTTTTTAAAACATTTCCTGCTCCACCAGTTAAATATTTTGTTTTATTTATATTTATTATAGGAATTGGTGCTTCTGGTGATATCCTTTCTACGGAGCCAAAAATATATTGATCTAACATAATATCACCAAGTACTAAGACTTTTTTAGTCTGAATTCTATGTAGAATATTTGTAAGCTTGGAATGGTTAATCATTTAATTTATCTATATCCGCTTTATCTTTCTTCAGGAGCTGCTATTTTTTGAAATAACTTGTTTACATCAGTTTCTTCTAAAGTAGTTTCTTCTTCTACAATATGATCTTCTTTTCTTACTAACCCATATTTTAAACTAGCATTAACAGAATCCTTATTTTCAGGCATATTTTCCTGCATAGCTTTCCATCTTGATGACTTTCGTGCCTTAGTTATAGTGCTTGCAAGTTCATTTTGTTTGCATAGTCCCAACATGACAGGGTCCTTAGGAGATACATTTGAAATATTCCAATGAGTTCTCTCTCTAATTTGGGTTATAGTAAATTTAGTTGTTCCAATTAATTTAGAAATTTGACCATCAGAAATTTCAGGATGAAATTTTATAATCCAAGCAATCGCGTTTGGTCTATCTTGTCTTCTTGATAGAGGTGTGTATCGAGGAGCTTTTTTCTTTTTAGAAGTAATAGTAGTGCTTAACTTGGCAAGTACTAGTGGCATAGTAGTATTTTCTTCACATTCTCTGATATTATCAGAAGTGAGTTCACCACTTGTTATAGGGTTTTTAGCTTTTATACTATATGCCGCTTCTTCATCTGCAATCCCTTGCACCTCTAGTACATGTAAGCCACAAAAGTCTCCTACTTGTTGAAATGAAAGAGCTGTATTTTCTATTAGCC
Source organism: uncultured Alphaproteobacteria bacterium (assembly GCA_963934475.1). GTDB lineage: Bacteria > Pseudomonadota > Alphaproteobacteria > TMED109 > TMED109 > TMED109. The sequence continues at coordinate 1,783 of CAWVYV010000089.1, forward strand.
ATACTGCAGTTGCTTGAGGCATTAAAGGAAGCGTCATAATTTATCTCCTGGTTTATATTAATATTACTTAGTAATTTATACAGTTAGAACTATTTTTCCAATATGTTGACTAGATTCCATTAAAGTATGAGCTTTACTAGCATCTTCTAGTTTGTAAGTAGCATAAATTTGAGGCATTACTAAACCTTTTTCTATTAATGGCCATACTTTTTTATAGAGACTTTCAGCAATTAGTCCTTTTTCATAAGGGGTACGAGGTCTTAGAGTTGATCCAGTCACTGTCAATCTTTTAGTTAAAATAGGTAGTAAGTTCAAGTTTTTTTCAAAACCTCCTTGGAATGCAATTATTACTAATTTCCCATTTATTTTAAGAATACTTAAATTTTTATTAAAATATTCTGCACCAATCATATCTAAAACTATATTTACACCCTTTTTATTGGTGTGCTTATTTATTTTTTCTACAAAATCTTCTTTCTTGTAATTAATTGACAGCTCTGCTCCTAATTCTTCTGTTTTTAGGCATTTTTCATCTGACCCTGCTGTAGAAAAGACCTTAGCCCCAAAACATTTAGCTAGTTGTATAGCTGTTGTTCCAATACCACTTGTTCCTCCATGTATCAATATTGTGTCTTCTTTAGACAAATTTCCTCTATCGAATACATTTGTCCATACGGTAAAAAAAGTTTCGGGGATAGCCGCAGCTTGAACAAATGATAATCCCTTAGGTATAGGAAGAGTTTGCTGTATAGGAGCGCTGCAATAAGATGAATAACCACCTCCTGAAACTAATGCACAAACTTTATCACCTAACTTAAATTTAGTATTATCAGAATTAATTTCTACTATTTCTCCTGCAATTTCTAACCCTGGAATATCGCTTGCACCTGGAGGAGCTGGGTACAAACCTTGTCTTTGCATTATATCTGGACGATTTACTCCTGCAGCACTAACTTTTATAAGCACTTCATCTAAATTTAGTTTTGGGGTTTCCCTTTTAACTAATAGAAGATTTTCTGGACCTCCTGGTTTATTTATTTCTATACAATTTATTTCTTTTGGTATTGTCATAAAATTAAATCCTTTTTTTATTAATAGATATATAATAAATATTATAGAATATGAATTAAATATATTTATTAGGAAAAAATATGGATGAAGAAGAGTTTATTAAACCTAAAAATAATATAGAATTAGGCTCTAACTTAGATGTCTTATCTGTGGACGAATTGTCAGAATATATTAAAAATTTACAAGGTGAAATAAATAGAGTTAAAAAAGTAAAAAATAAGAAATACGAAGCTTTAAATTTAGCAAAAAATTTTTTTAAATAAATATAATAATTTAGGAATAAAAATGGTTGATGATTGGCCTCCTATCAATAGAAATAGAAAAAGTTATATTTGGTGGCATAGATACGCTACTAGGTGGGGAGATAATGATATATATGGACATGTAAATAATAATATATATTATTCTATGTTTGACACAGTGGTAAATTATTTTTTAATTACAGAAGCTAATTTTGACCCTATAATATCAGACTATATTGGTGTAACACCTGAAACTAGGTGTAGATATTATAAATCAATAAAATACCCTGAAATATTAGATGTAGGTATTGTTGTTAAAAAGATTGGTAACTCAAGTATAAGGTATGAAGTAGGAGTATTTAAAGAGAAGGAAGACGAACCTTGTGCAGTAGGTTATTTTGTCCATGTTTATGTAGACAGAAAATTTCAGAAAAAAGTCATACCTATTCCTAGTAATGTATATATAGCTTGCAAGAGTATACTAAAAGAGACTTAAATTTTTAGACCAGCAAAACGTTTATTAAATTTTGCTACTTGTCCTACATCATCCCTTATTATTGCTGGACCACCAGTCCATGCAGGATGAGATTTTGAATCTATATCAAGTTTCAGTTTGTCTCCAGGTTTTCCATAAGTGGAACGAGTCTTGAATTCTGATCCATCTGTCATAAGTACAGTAATTTCGTGGTAATCTGGATGTGTATCTTTTTTCATTCTATCATTATCCTAATATATATATCTAAATTTGGCTGTATTTATTATAACAAACAGTATAATTCATACTAAAGTAGTTTTTACAAGAACTTTAATATTTATGCAAGTAAGGAAATATAAAATGTCTATGATACAAGATAGTGAATTTCCTCAACCCTATGAAAAGTGCTATCTTGAGGTAGGGGACGGACATAAATTATATGTTGAGCAAATAGGAAATCCTAATGGAATCCCCTTTGTTTTTCTACATGGTGGACCCGGAAGTGGTTGCCAAAATAATCATAGAACATTATTTAATTATAAAGATAATAGAATTATATTGTTTGATCAAAGGGGAGCAGGAAGGTCTCTTCCAAAAAGATCTTTGATAAATAATACTACACAATCTTTAATTTCTGATATGGAAATTATAAGAAAAAAATTTAACATAAAAAAATGGGCAGTAGTTGGCGGAAGTTGGGGTTCAACTTTAGGATTAGCTTATGCAGAACAGTATAGTGAGTATGTGAGCGGTTTAATTTTACGGTCTGTATTCCTTGGCTCAAAAAAAAATATTATTTGGGCTTTTGAGAAGGCAGCTAAAATATTTAGACCTGAATTATTCTATCAATGGTTAATGTTGCTCAATAAAGAGGAACAGATTGATCCAATTTTTTCATATGGGAAAAGACTAGAATCAAAAAACAACATAATAGCTAATTCCGCAGCATTAGCTTGGGCTAAATATGAAACAGTTTTATCTCAAATAAATACTAATGATATTATTTTGCCAAACTCGTTTAATGATAATTTTTTTAAGAAGAGCTCTTATGAACCAAATACTCCATATTTTGAATGGCATTATATAAAAAACAATTTTTTTTTAACAGACAATAATCTTATTGAGAATGCATTTAAATTGAATAGTATACCTGGAAGTATAATACAAGGTAGGTATGACCTTTTATGTCCACCTATAAATGCATACCAAATAGCAAAAAAATGGAAATTAGGAGAATTAATTATAGTGGATGAAGGTGCTC
>CAWVYV010000090.1:0-4760 GCA_963934475.1 uncultured Alphaproteobacteria bacterium
AATGTAAATATGTTTTTTTCCTTAGAATAATTGATTTCAACTAAAGTATTATATATACGTGAACTTGTCCTACCTATCCATTTTCCTCTTCCATACAAGTTACCATTTTCATAAACAGAAGTTCTAATTTTTCCTTCACGTTTTTTATTATTATACCTAATATCAACCAATGATCCACTTCCACCTGTAGCCTTAAATGTCCATTTTGCCATAAACCTTTTTTCATATTCACTTACAACCCCTATGCATTTTAAAGGCTTATATTCTGCTTGATATATATCTTCATCAGCAGAACATAAGTTTATATAAAAAAATACTATGATAAATAATACTTTTTTCATTATTTATACATAATAGATGGAAGCCATGTAGCTAACTGGGGAAATATTGATAAAATAACTAGCATAAGAATTTGAATAAGAACAAATGGAATAGCACCTTTATATATATCCGTAGTTAAAACACTTTTAGGTGCTACTCCACGTAAATAAAATAAAGCAAAACCAAATGGTGGAGTAAGAAATGAAGTTTGTAAATTTACAGCAATCATTATTGCAAACCATAATGGGTTTATATCCATCATTAATATTGCTGGCCCTATTATAGGCAGTACTACATATATTATTTCTATAAAATCTAGAAAGAATCCTAGTATAAACATTAAGACCATGGTTATTATTATAGCTGTAACTACGCCTCCTTCTAAATTCATTAAGAAATCAGCTACTATATCATCTCCACCAAACCCTCTAAATACTAAACTAAACATTGCAGCACCTATTAATATAGTAAACACCATAGATGTTGTTTGTGCAGTTGAAGTTGCTACTTCTTTTAAGATTTTAAATGATAGTTGTTTTCTTGTAAATGCTAATATTATTGCTCCTATAGCACCTACTCCAGCGGACTCAGTAGGAGTAGCAAGTCCCATTAAAATAGAGCCAAGAACCGCACAAATAAGTAGTAATGGAGGTATCAAAACTTTTAGAACACGATTTCTTAATTCTTTAAATTCTAATGCATCTCTCTCACTCTTAGGGATTGCAGGCATTCTATCCGGATAAATATTTGCATAAATTATTTGCCAAAGTATATACAATACAACTAAGCATAAACCTGGTAACAGAGCACCCATAAACAAATCTGTAACAGAAATAGATTCAGGAGCAAAATTACCTTTTGCTAATTGCGCCTGCTGGTAAGCAGCTGAAATTTGATCTCCTAATAATATTAGAACTATAGATGGAGGAATAATTTGGCCTAAAGTACCTGCAGCACATATTGTACCTGCAGAAATAGTAGGGGCATAACCTCTTTTCAACATAGTTGGTAATGACAGTAAACCCATAGTTACAACAGTTGCACCTACAATTCCTGTAGAAGCTGCTAATAGAGCACCTACTATTGTTACCGAAATACCCAGTCCACCTTTCATACTCCCTAATAAATGAGCCATAGTATCAAGTAGCTCTTCTGCTATTTTAGATCTCTCTAACATAACACCCATAAAAACAAATAATGGCACAGCTATTAATAAGTCATTTGTCATTATCCCATATATTCTATTAGGTAAAGCTTGTATAAAAGCCATATCAAATAAATCAAAACATGAACCAATAACACCAAAAAATAAAGCTACGCCAGACAAAGTAAAAGCTACCGGAAAACCAGTCATTAGCACAGCCAAAAGAGATACTAACATTAGAATTATAAAAAACTCTTGCTCAAACATTAGTTATTATTCCTTTTATTATTTTTTAGAATTATAAGAGAATTAATAATTGTGGCTAGGCTTTGCATACTTACAAGTATTGCAAATAACCAAATAAATGTTTTCATTAGAAACACTAGATGCAGCCCTCTCTCTTCTATTGAACCTTCCAATTGCTGCCATGAATTTAATACATAGCTCCATGAATAGTAAAAAATTACAAAACAAACCGGTAACAACAAAAATATAGAACCTAATAAATCTACAATTGCTTTTTTTCTTTCAGATAAGCTTAAATATAAGACATCAACTCTAACATGTTTATCTTTAAAAAGTGTATACCCTGCGCATAATAAAAAAACTGCAGAATACATAAATCTAACTGATTCTTGCATCCATATAAACCCGATATTAAAACCATAGCGTAATACAACTACTAAAACAGTTACTAAAACCATAAGAAGCGTTAACCAACTTACAGTTTCTCCAATTACCCTATTAATTAAATTTATAATCCTTATTAAAAACACGATTGACCTTATAATTAGTTAAAACGATTAGATCTAGGAAACCCCCTAGGCGCTAATCTACCAGATTGAGATCTTTTTCCAAGCCATAATTTTAAATCTTTAAATACTTTTTTTGAATTTTCTGTAAAGCAGATTATACCTTCATCATATTTAAAGGTTTTAGCATCAGATAACTCTCCTTGCTTTACTTTTTGTAATATGACTCCCTTGCCTTTACTTTGAAGTGGTAGTTCAGATAAATTAAATATTAATAATTTATGATTTTCACCTATTATAGCAATATGATCATCTTCATTTTCTATAATCCTAAAGACTACTAAATTATCATTATTGCTAATATCTAATACACTTTTACCTAACTTAGTATGCGCTAATAAAGATTTCATATTAGGAATTACAAATCCTTTATTGTTTGTAGCTGCTACTAATAATTTTTTATTTTCATTATATATATTTATAGAAACTATTCTATCCTCTGATGGCAAATCTATGAAAATCCTAATTGGAGAACCAAAACCTTTACTAATATCCATATTAATAAAAGATAAAGTAAAAACTCTTCCTGAATTAGAAGCTACTAAAACTTTATCAGTATTTTTAACTAATAAAATAAACTTTTCCTCATCTCCTTCCTTGTATTTTATTGATGACAAATTTTCATGCCCTTTAACTAATTGTATCCAATTATTTTTAGATAGAACAAATGTGAAAGGTGCCTCATCAATTGCTGCTTCTATATCTTCATAATACTCTATAGGTGTGTATTTAATTAATGTCCTTCTATCTGATAAACTTCTATTCTTTTTAAGAATTTCATTTAAACCTTTAATTTCTTCATCAATTTTATTTAATAATTTAGAGTCAGAATTTAATAAAGAATTAATTTCATTAATTTCTAAAATTAACTTGTTTTTTTCATTTGTAATTAACTGCTCTTCCAGACGCCTTAAAAACCTTAAACGTAAATTTAATATAGACTCAGTTTGTAGATCAGTTAATTTCCATTTATTCATAATTGTATTTTTAGGATTTTCATCTTCACGAATAATTTCAATTATTTCATCTAGATTATCAAATACTATTAAGTATCCTTCTAAAACCTCTTTTCTATTACTTGCTATTTTTAATCTATTCTTACTATACCTAACTACAACTTCTTTTCTATGTTCTATGAAAGCTAATAAGACTTCCTTTATGTTCATAACTCTAGGATTCTTGTTTGCATCAATTACATTCATATTTAAACTTATTTTAGTCTCTAAATCTGACATTTTAAATAACTTGAACATTAATTGATTAGGGTCTACATCTCTATTTTTAGGAACAATAAGAATTCTGATATCATCTGTGGATTCATCTATTATATCTGCTAAAAATAATATTTTTTTCGTAGAAATAAGCTCTTCTATTTTTTCTATAATTCTTGTTTTTGTAACGCTCCATGGGATTTCATTTACAACTACTATATATTGGCCATGAGATTTTTTCTCTATTGTCCATTTAGCTCTTAGTGTAAAAGACCCTCTACCTGTCTCATAAGATCTTGCAATTTGTTCTGGGCTATCTATTACAATCCCTCCTGTTGCAAAATCAGGACCTTGGATATATTTAAGTATAGAGTTTATACTTGCATTTGGACTTTTAATTAAATGCCTAATTGCTGATAATAATTCTATAATATTGTGAGATGGAATATTAGTCGCCATACCCACTGCTATTCCAGTTGCACCATTTGCTAATAAATTAGGAAATAAACCAGGTAATACAGTTGGCTCATCATACTCTCCATCATAAGTACTTGTAAAATCTACTGTATCTTTATCTATATCTTGAAGTAATAATTCTGCAATTTCTGTGAGTCTTGCTTCCGTGTATCTCATTGCTGCAGCTCTATCGCCATCTATGCTTCCAAAATTTCCTTGTCCATCAACTAATGGATATCTAACAGAAAATTCTTGGGCTAACCTTACCATAGCATCATAGACAGCTTGATCACCATGAGGATGGAACTTACCTATAACATCTCCTACTACTCTAGCACATTTTTTAAATCCAGATTTTGGAGACATTTTAAGCTCAAGCATGGCATATAGTAATCGTCTATGGACTGGTTTAAGCCCATCACGTACATCTGGTAATGACCTAGACATTATAGTAGACATTGCATAAGAAACATATCTGTCACCTAGTGCATCAGAGAATGTTAAATCTTTAATCACTTGTTTATTATTATTTTTAGCATCCGCCATTTAAGAACCTTATATAATTAAATTATTAATAAATAGATTTTATTCAATATTAAATTTTATTTTTTTTAACTTATTTGTAAACCTATCTCTTGATTCTGGCAACTTCAATCCTATCGATACAGCATATCTATTTAAAAAAAATGTAGTTAATTTTATACCAGAGTTTAATTCATCATTATCCATGGCAATAGTATTATATTTTTGAAGAAACTTAGGTAAAATTAATAATTTTTTTGCCCATTTTCCTGCTCCTAACTCTGAAACAGACCT
>CAWVYV010000091.1:0-4720 GCA_963934475.1 uncultured Alphaproteobacteria bacterium
CCTAATACAATCATAATTTTACTATATATTACTATTAATCTTTTTTAACAGCTTAAAATGTTGTAAATATAATTAATGTTAAATAAACTTAATAATATCATAAAAATTGGAACTAGAGGAAGCCCTCTAGCGCTATGGCAAGCTACACAAGTTAGCAAAAAATTACCTAATGCAAAAATTATTAAAATTAAAACTACAGGTGACACAATAATTGACCAGCCCTTAGCTTCTATCGGAGGCAAGGGCCTTTTTACTAAAGAATTAGATCAGGAATTAATAAATGGCAATATAGATTTAGCAGTACATTCTTTAAAAGATGTCCCAACAATAATACCTAAAGAGTTTGGTTTAGCTTATATATTACCAAGAGGTGCACCAGAAGATATATTAATATCAAATTCAAATGCTAAAGACCTAATGTCTTTACCGGAAAATACTATATTAGGTACCTCTAGCCCTAGAAGATATTCACAAATTAAAAGGCTACGACCAGATATTATTATAAAGTCTATTAGAGGCAATGTATCAACCAGAATAAATAAAATTAAAAATAATGAGATAACAGCTACTATATTAGCATTAGCAGGTATTACTAGATTAAATATTGATATAGATTATGCAATACTAGATTACAAAGAATGTATGCCGCCTGCGTCTCAAGGAATAGTAGGAATTACTTATCTAAAAACAAATCAAAATATTGAGGCTAAGTTAGAATGCCATAAAAACCTATTAACTCAGTATCAAGCTTTAGGAGAAAGATCTGTACTGAAAGTTATAAATGGTGACTGTCATTCTTCTGTTGCAGTAACCTCATCTATTAATGACCAAAATTTAACAATATATGCAAAAGTATTCTCAAGAAGTGGCGCAGATATGGTGGAAGCATCCGGCACAGGAACGCTTAAACAATGTGAAGAAATTGGAGAGAGTATAGGACATAAATTAATAGAGAAGGGAGGTTTGAAAATACTTAAGTTATGACTTATCATAATTCAAAGGCTTATACCTTAATACTTAGAGATATAGAAAGGGCATTACCACTAAAAGATCTTTTAGTTAGAAATAACATTAATGTCATAATAGAGCCTATTTATACAATAGCTCCTGTAAAATTTAAACCTATTGATTTTAATGAATATCAGGCCCTTTTAATTACTAGTGTGAATACAATAAAAATACTCGCAAAAAATACTAGTAGAGAAGAAATTCAAAAAATAAAAACCTACTGTGTTGGAAAAGTAACAGAAAAATATGCTATGAAAGCTGGTTTTAATTGCGTCAAAACTAATGCTACATCTGGTGAGACTTTAGCTAACGAAGTAATTAAAAAAATTAAAGATAATAATAAAAAAATATTAATAGTGGGTGCAAAAAATTTAGCTTATAATCCTATACCTAAATTTAAACATGCGCATATCAGTACTAAACGTATTGTAGTATATAAAAAAATACCAAATGAAAACCTATCCCAATCTTGCTCAATCTTACTTGCAAATGAAGAAGTTTCAAATATAGTAATTTACTCTCCTGAAACAGCCACATTATTTTTACGTCTTCTAAAAAATTACGAAACAAAAAATATAAATGCCGTATGCTTAGGCATAAAAACAAAGAAAATATTAGAAACCAATAATTGGAAAAAAGTTCAGATTGTTGATAATATAGAATTAAAAACCTTTGCCAATAATATTATTAAGAGTAATATGACATAGAAAACTATAATGAGAGTTGCATGGAAGAAAAAAAAACTAATGTTTCTACTTCAGATGCTGATCAAGTATCTTCATTTATTAAGTCTCTCGGTGGTGCCAAGAATATATATAGTTATCTGAAAACCAAGAAAATTAATATTAATATAGAATCAATATATAAATGGAAAAATAATGGTATACCGCATAGATATTTATTATATATTAAGGAATTAGCAGATAACCAAGATGTTATAATACCTGGAAATATTTTTCCAGAGAACATAAGGTCGGTAAATAATAAAGCTGACATAATTTCCAGTATAGACAATAATATTAAAGGGTACAGAATACCTATCTTAATTGTTTTATTAGCTTTTATAATCGTATTATTACAATTTCTATATTTTCAAAATGATAGAAAAGCTGTAAATGAAAAAATATTAAAACTAGAAAACTTAACTTTGTTATTCAAGACACATGATTATGATAAAAAATTAGATTCGATAAATAATTTTATAAATGATCAAATTGTTTTAAATAAACAATACTCATCAGAAATTAAAAACGCCTATAGTTTGAACATAATTAATACAAAAAAAATAAAAGAGTTAGAAAAAAATATAGGTATATCTTTTAATAATAATAATAAAATACAAAATTCTAAGCTTAGTAGCTTCAATACAACTTTAATCAACCTGATTGTATTAAAAGATAACATTAAGTTCTCTATACCTAATTTAAGCAATATAAATTTAATTAATGATTATTTCTCTCGCATTAAGACTCCAGAAAATATTACCTTAGCACTTTTAAACCTCAACAGCTTAAGTAAAATAAACTTAAAAAGCCATGTACAATTAGTAGAAGAAATTACCCCCCTATTAATTGATTTAAATAAAGAAAATAGTAATAAGAAAGTAAGTAATAAGATTAATATTTTAACCTACTTAAAAAACATGATTAAAATTAGTAAAATTAGTAATACTGAATTTATGTATAATAATAAAATAACATCTAATATAATCAATAATCTTAATAGTCACAATTATGACTACATTTTAAATGAGTTTAAAACAGTAAATAATGATGTGAAGCTAAATGAATGGCTTGAAAGTATTAATAGTTTAAATATTTTAATTAATTCTTTAGATAACATTATTAATTGGCTCATATATAAAGGATAATTATATGTTAAAAATATTATTTATATTTATAACATTGACCTTAACTGGCTTCATAACTATCTGGTTTAAAAAAGACCCAGGTACTATTTCAATTATCTGGCATGGTTGGCTTATAGAATCTTCTATACCAATTATAAGCACACTAATATTACTTTTATTTTCTATTATATTATTATTATTTTTTGTTAGTAAAAGAATAATATTTTTTCCTAAGTCTTTGCATAAAAGTTTAAACAATAGAAGAAAAATTAAGGCAGATACTGCTATTATTAGAGGATTTGCGGCTAAAAATATGGGTGAGATTAGATTAGCTACTCATTATTCAAATCAAGCAAGATTTTTAAATAATACGCCTTTAAAACTTTTACTAGATTCAGAGATAAATAATTATTATGGTGATAATGCAAAATCTATAGAGCTTCATAAAAATATGTTAAAGCACCCTGAAACATTATTAATGAGTATAAAAAAAGTAACTATCCAACATATTAATAATAAAGATATCAAAAATGCAATTAAAACAATTAATATGAGTCCTAAATCTAAATATACACCTAAGTGGTTTTTTTATGCATCTTTACAATTAAATATTTTAGATAATAACTGGGGCCAAGTTACAAACTGTATCAAAAATATATCTAAATATACAGATACCAACAAGAATTCTATTAAACTTATTAAAAGTAAAATATTTTTACATAAAGCATTAGAACATAATAATACAGATAAAGTTTTAAAATCAAAGGATATAGACACCTCTTTAAAATTTGACCCCTCATTTGCTCCAGCTATAGTTTTGAAAGCTAGGCTATTATACAAAAAAGATAAGGAATTAGGACTGGCATATATACAAAAGTCATGGAAAAAATATTCTCATCCTGATATTTCTAATTATTTAATACATATATTTAATAATGAATCTAAACATAAATTACTTAATATTATTAAATCTCTTATTAAATTAGATAATACCCCATACAATAATGCTGCTTTAGCAAAGGTAGCATTACAAATAGAAGCATGGACCTTATCACGTAAGGCAATTAACCTTATTCCTGAAAAATATTGGACCAAGTCTATCTATCTTATGATGGCTGATTTAGATAAAAAAGAGCATGGAGACAATAATAAATTCAAGTTTTGGCAAGAAAAATCTAAAAATGCTCTATTAGATTTTTCTTGGGGGTGTACTTCGTGTTCATATATATCAGAAAAATGGGCCTTAATTTGCCAAAAATGTTCAAGTCTAGATTCTATACAATGGCAACAATTCTCAATGCCCTATAAAACAGTTGAAAGCTTTCCTATAAATACTGAACATAGTAATATAGCTAATAATCTTAATGATGAAGATGCGGCGCGAGGTATAATTAAAGAGTTGAATACAGGAATTGATAGATAAGTATGATACAAAAAATTTTATTTTTATATTTTTATATTTTTATATTTGTTGCTAATGCTAATCAGGCCATTGATATGATAATAGTAGATAAGTCTTTACGCACCTTGCAAGTTATAAAAAGTGGAATCATAGTTAAAATATTTTCTATAGATTTAGGTTTTGATCCAATTGGGCACAAACATTTCAAAGGTGATGGTAAAACTCCTGAAGGTTTATACTATATAAGTAACAAATCTACTAATAGTGATTTCCACCTTTCATTACAGGTCTCTTATCCTAATAAATGGGACAAAAGAAATGCAGGTAATTTTAATAGAAATGCGGGCAATTATATAATGATACATGGAGACCCAAATAATAAAAGTGCTCCTGAAAAAAATGATTGGACAAATGGTTGCATAGCTCTTTCAAATAAAGACATCACTGAATTATATAATTAT
>CAWVYV010000092.1:0-4651 GCA_963934475.1 uncultured Alphaproteobacteria bacterium
AATGAGGTAAAAAAAGCTTTTGAAAAATCTAATTCATGTAAAAAAATGTGGGTTATAAAATCTTTAGATAATTTTGTTTTAGGTAATAATATATGTGATTTTTCAGTATTAAGTAATTCTGAAGCGAATGATTTTAATACTGTGCAATGTTCTTCTGAGGATACTGCTATTATTTTATACACCTCTGGGACTACAGGTAAACCAAAGGGAGCTGAACTTACACATGCAAATATATTATTCAATGCATATATAGGTAAGGATTTAGTTAAAATAACTAATTCTGATAAAGTTATAATGTCATTACCTTTATTTCATGTTTACGGCCAGGTAGTAATGATGCTTAGTGCAATTTTAAGTGGAGCAAGTTTAATAATTTTACCGCGTTTTGATCCTATAGAAGTATTAAAGGCTATGGAAGAGCATAAAGCTACAGTGTTTGGAGGTGTTCCAACTATGTACTGGGCTTTGCTTAATAGTGTAGATAAATCAAAAGTAGATATTAATATAATATCAAGTAATTTAAGAATTTGCTCATCTGGTGGCTCTTCTCTTCCTGTAGAAGTATTAAAGAATTTTGAGGAGCGCTTTAAGGTGCCTATACTTGAAGGTTATGGTCTTTCTGAAACTTCTCCTGCTATAACTTTTAATCACCTGGGCCGCGAAAGAAAACCTGGCTCTGTAGGACAACCTGTCTGGGGGATAGAAATTAAAGTGGTTGATGAGAATGATCAAGAAGTAAAAATAAAAGATACAGGAGAAATTATCGTAAGAGGTCATGCAGTTATGAAGGGATATTATAATAACCCAGAAGGTACAAAAGATGCCCTCAAGGGCGGATGGTTTTATACTGGTGATATAGGGTATTATGATGAAGATGGTTATTTATATATAGTAGACAGAATAAAAGATATGATTATTAGAGGAGGCTATAATGTTTATCCTCGTGAACTAGAGGAAGCGCTTATTAAACATCCTGCAGTTTCTCTTGTGGCTGTAATAGGTATACCTCATGATGAATGGGGAGAAGAAATAAAAGCATGCATTGTTTTAAAAGATGGAGTTACTTGTTCTAAAGAAGATATTATTAATTTTGCTAAATCTAATATTGCCGCTTATAAGTATCCTAGAATAGTAGATTTTTATGATTCTTTACCATTAAATGCTACTGGAAAAATTTTAAAAACTGAATTAAGAAACTTGTAAATATTATAATGAAACGTATTATTTTAGCTCAGCCTAGAGGCTTTTGTGCAGGTGTTCATCGCGCAGTAGATATTGTTGAAAAAGCTATAGAAAAATTCAGCGCACCAATATATGTTAGACATGAAATTGTTCATAACAAACATGTGGTTGATAGTCTAACTAATAAAGGTGCTGTATTTGTAGATGAAATATCTGATATCCCTCAAAACTCTAATACAATTTTTAGTGCTCATGGTGTTTCAGATAGCGTTGAATCTGATGCTAAAAACAAATCATTAACAATAGTAGATGCAACATGCCCTCTGGTGAAAAAAGTTCATATAGAGGCAATTAAATACCATAATCAAGGGTATAAAATAGTATTAATTGGGCATATGGGCCATCCAGAAGTTGAAGGTACAGCAGGAAGAGTTCCAGGCGGAGTAGAGGTTATTGAGACAGTAGAGCAAATAAAAAAATTAAGTTATTCTCATGATGCTAAATTAGCATATGTTACACAAACAACATTATCAGTAGATGACACTAAAAAAATTATAGATGCTTTAAAAATAAAATATCCTTTAATAAAAGGTCCAGATACTAGAGATATATGTTATGCGACTCAAAATAGACAAAAAGCCGTAAGAGAATTAGCAAAATGTAGTGATGTTGTTCTGGTATTAGGAAATAATAATAGCTCAAATAGTGTAAGGCTAGCTGAAATATCTGCGCTGACTGGAGTGCCAACATACAGAATAGCTGATAAGAATGAAATTAATATAGAATTAATTAAAGAGTTTGATGTAATTGGAATTACAGCAGGAGCATCAACACCAGAAGTGCTTGTTAAAGAGCTAATAAGTTTTTTGAAAAAAAGTTCTAGTGAAAATATAACCGTAGAAATATTAGATGGTGCTGAAGAAAAAGTAAGCTTTAAACTGCCTGAAATATTTAATGATTAGGTTATTTATATAAACTTAATTGCTCTTTTTACTATAGAATTTGCATCCATATTAGCATTCTTGTACATTTTTTCTGGTTTTGCATGATCAATAAATTTATCTGGAAAAACGATAGATTGAATATTAGAGTTAATTTTAAGTAAATTGTTGTTAGTTAAATATTGCATTACATGTGAACCAAAACCACCAACCACTCCTTCTTCTATCGTAATAAGAACATCATGATTAGATATTAGATTTTTTATAAGTTGTGTATCTAGAGGTTTGCAGAAACGAGCATCAGCCACTGTTGTACTTAAGCCTTTTTCATCTAATAATTTTGCAGCTTCTAACGATTCATATAACCTTGCTCCAAAGGATAAGATAGCAATTTTGCTTCCTTTTTTAACAATTCTACCTTTTCCGATAGTTAATGGTTGAATTATTTTATCTAATTTTAGGCCAACACTATTTCCTCTTGGATATCTAAATGCAGAAGGCCTATCATTTATATTAGAAGCCGTTAAAATCATACGCCTTAGTTCGTTTTCATCAGCAGCTGCCATCAACACCATTTTCGGAAGGTTCGCCAAAAATGCTATATCAAATGAACCTGCATGAGTTGCTCCATCTGCGCCTACTAGTCCAGCCCTATCAATTGCAAACCTTACAGGCAACTCTTGAATAGCAACGTCATGTATGATTTGATCATAAGCTCTTTGCAAGAAAGTAGAGTATATTGTCGCAAAAGGTTTCATTCCTTCTGTTGCTAATCCCGCAGCAAAAGTCACAGCATGTTGCTCAGCAATACCAACATCAAAAAATCGGTCAGGGAATTTTTCGGCAAATAAGTCGAGTCCAGTGCCAGATGGCATAGCAGCTGTAATAGCAACTATTTTTTTATCTTTTTTTGCTAAATCAGTAAGTGTTTTAGAAAATATAGAAGTATAACTTGGAGGACCTTTTTTAGATATATCTTGGGCACCTGTTTTAATATTAAATTTAGAAACTCCATGGAATTTATCCGAACTTTTTTCCGCAGGAGTATAACCATGACCTTTTTGAGTTACCACGTGAACTAATATAGGACCTTGTTCACGTTTATCTCTGATATTTTTCAAAACAGGAATTAAGTGTTTTATATTGTGACCATCAATAGGACCAATGTAATAAAACCCTAATTCTTCAAAAAGGGTGCCGCCAGTTACAATTCCTCTAGCATATTCTTCGGCTCTTCTTGCAGTATTCGCAATAGGTCGTGGGAGCCTTTTTGCTACTTGACTAGCTACTTCTCTTAAACTTCTATAAGAGGAAGATGAAATTAATTTAGAAAGGTAAGCACTCATAGCACCCACAGGTGGAGCTATTGACATATCATTATCATTTAATATTACGATTAGTGGTAATTTCATAGACCCTGCATTATTCATAGCTTCATAAGCCATACCTGCAGTCATTGCCCCATCTCCTATTACTGCTATTGCTCTTCTATCTTCATTATTTAAATCTGCAGCAACTGCCATTCCTAAAGTGGCAGATATGGAAGTAGATGCGTGTGCAGCACCGAAAGGATCAAATTCACTTTCAGACCTTTTTGTGAATCCTGATAGGCCTTTTTCTTGCCTTATGGTTTTCATTTTATTTCTTCGGCCTGTCAAGATTTTATGAGGGTAACTTTGATGTCCAACATCAAATACTAATCTATCGTAAGGTGTATTAAAAATATAATGTAAAGCAACTGTTAGCTCTACTACTCCTAGGCCGGCTCCTAAATGACCGCCTGTCTGTGAAACAGACTCAATCATTTCTTGACGAACTTCATCAGCAAGTTGAATTAAATCACCTTCTTCTAATTGACGAATATCAGAAGTAGAGTTTATTCTATTTAATATAGATTTTTTATATGAATCTTCTGTCATAACCTTAAACCAATTAATAATTTAAAATAGTATATAAATATATAGGGCTAATTTTTTTAGATATAAAACAATTTAATTATTTTGTATTGCTCTTTCTAAAAATTCTATACGGTCCTGTCCCCAGAAAAGTTCATTATTATATATAAAAGTAGGAGCCCCCCACACATTATTTTGTATGGCCTCTTCTTTATTTTTAATATATTGGTTGTTTACTTCATCAGATTTTGCTTGTTCTATAATTGAGCTAAAATCTAAATTAGATTCTTTACATATTTCTTTAATAGTTTCCTCATTAGAAATATCTTTTTCTTCTGCCCATACTGCTTTCATAAATGAAAAAGTTATATCACTCGGGTTTATATTATTATTTTGTACAGCTATTATAATTTTTTGCGAAAGAGTTGGGTCTACTGGAAAAAACTTAGGCTTAATTGTTAAGGGCATAGCTAAGTATTCACTCCATCGTTTAAGCTCGGTCAGTCTATTTAATTGAACAGGTTGAGGACGATCTTTAACAGCAGCAGTACCATTTTTTGCAAAAATTTCCATTATGTTACAAGGCTTCCAATTTATTTTTAATTCATATTTTTTTTCAAGTTCTATAATTCT
>CAWVYV010000093.1:0-4626 GCA_963934475.1 uncultured Alphaproteobacteria bacterium
TTCTCTTTATTTATTATAAGTGCAGCTATATTTCTTTTTATAAACAAAGATAAAAAACCTATAAGTCCTAATGAAATTACTTTAACTAAAGCAATATTTTCTGAACTTCCTGACTGGGAAGAAGTAGAAATTTTTACAGCAAAAAAAGCATTTCAAGAGAGTTGCCAAAGAATACTAAAAAAGAACCCTTCAACGATAATTAAAGTTTTCGATATTGTAATCAATTTAGGGTCGTATCAAACTTTTTGTGATCAGCTAAAAAAAACTAATAATAATCAGAATTTAAAAAATTTAATAGAGGCGAGTTTTAACATTATTAAAATAGAAGAAAAAAAAAGAGAAGCTTTTTTTACGGGTTATATAGAATTAGAACTAAAAGGAAGATTAGAGCCTTCTTTTTCTGAAGCTCCAAATGCGATTCCAATTTATAAAAAACCAAATAATTTAATTACTATAGATTTGGGCCTTTTCAAAGAAGAGCTAAAGAACAAAAAGATTAAAGGTGTAATAGAAAGTGGTAAATTCGTTCCTGCTCCAACTAGAGAAAAAATAGAAAAAAAAGAGCTATTTAAAAATAAAATACTTGCTTATATAGACGACCCTGCAAGAGCATACTTTTTGCATATCCAAGGATCTGGAACAATTGAATTATCAAATGGAGAGAGTATGGCTGTAGGCTACGATGGTGATAATGGGCATGATTATTTTTCTATAGGCAGGAGTTTAATTAGAGAAGGAATTATTGCTAAAGAGAATATTTCTATGCAAAGTATATCTAAGTGGATGCAAGAAAACAAAAAAGAGGCCGCATCACTAAGACAAAAGAATAAAAGGTTTATCTTTTTTAAAGAGAGAAAAAAAGCGGAGCCAGTTGGGGCGAGTGGGACAATTGTTACGCCAATGCATTCTGCCGCAGTAGATAATAATTTTCTTATGTATCATCTACCTTTGTGGGTTAATGTAGAAAATTTTTACACAGACAGGCCTGCTAAAGAATACTCTAATTTATTTATAGCACAAGATACGGGTTCTGCTATTAAAGGAGCAACAAGAATTGATTTGTTTCTGGGAAAAGGAAAAAATGCAGAAAAGCTTGCGGGAAGTTTAAATTCTAATGGCTCCTTATGGATTTTTGTACCAAAATAGAACGTAAGTAAAAATTTTTTTAATTTTAAACTTGATAATCCTCAATTTATTGGCCAAACTTATTTTCTGAATTAAAAAAAGTAACTTTAAATAAACAATTCCTGTTTATTTGAGAAAGATTAAATAGGGAAATACGGAGGAAAAACCAATGAATAAATTAATATTAACTTTAGTAACTAGTATGGTTGCTATGTTTGTTATGATAACAGCATCATTTGCAGATGGTCATTGTAATAAATATTCAGACCTTAAAGGAAAAGCATGGGTTGACGGAGACTGCATGGAAACGCCTTTAGGTGAAAAATGGTGGCCAAATCCACTTTGGGGAGCAGATGATCAAGCTGGCTCAACAAATTGGTATAAAAAACCAGAAGTAGTAAAAAGAGCTTTAGCTATGATTAAAGAAGGTCAAACTATGCAGTTAGGCCATCCTTACACAGCTACGCAGCCAATGTTTGGACAACGTAAATTTGTTTTACGTATTCCTGGCGCCCCAACTGGCGGTGCATTTGGCCCAAATAAAGTTATGTGGAATGATGAATTCCTTGCAACTGAAATTGGACAAGGCGGAACTCAGTTTGATGGCTTAGGTCATATTGGAGTTCAAGTTGGTGCTAATGGTGATAAAAACGAAATGAGATGGTATAATGGTATATCTGTTCAAGAAATGAATGACGCATATGGTCTTAAAAAACTTGGCGTAGAACATTTAAATCCAATTATAGCTAGAGGCGTTTTATTAGACATTGCTGCAGTTAGAGGTGTTGATGTAATGGAAGTCGGAGAAGAAATTACTATGGCTGACGTAAAAGCAGCACTTAAAAAACAAGGCATGTCTGATTATAAAATGATGCCAGGTGATGCAATTCTGTTCCATACAGGTTGGGATCAATATTGGGTTGTTGACAACGCTAAATATAATAGTGGATGTCCAGGAATCGGCATGGAAGTAGCACGTTGGATTGCTGGAGGAAATGCAGGCGTAACAGGCTTTGATACTTGGCCAGGAGATGCTGTACCTAATCCAGATCCAGATTGTGTATTCTGTGTTCATCAATATTTACAAACTCGTCATGGTATAATTAACCAAGAAAACTTAAACACAAGTAAATTAGTTGATGCGGGTGTTTATGAGTTTGCTTATATATATAACCCAGTGCCAATCGTTGGTGCTACAGGTTCAATTGGTCACCCAACTGCAATGTGGTAGCCAATAATTTATAAGTTTCGGCTTATTAAATAAATTAAAGGAGCATAAATTTTATGCTCCTTTTTTTTAACTTAATTTTATAATAAACTATAAATCTTATAAAATTTCATATAGTATAAAACATCAAAAAATAGCTATTACTAAAATTTAGGAGCTCTCATAGAATATGAAAAATATTTTTAATATAGAAGACTTAAAGAATGTGGCACAAAAACGTGTGCCAAAAATGTTTTATGAGTATGCTGATTCAGGGTCCTGGAATCAAGAAACATACTATGCTAACCAAAACGATTTTAGCAAAATAAAATTCAGACAAAGAGTTGGTATTGATATAGAGAATAGGTCTTTATCTAAAAAGTTTATGGGACAAGAAGTTTCTATACCTGTAGCCCTGGCGCCCACAGGTTTATGCGGCATGCAGCACCGTGACGGAGAAATACTTGCGGCACAGGCTAGTGAAGAGTTTGGTGTTCCCTTTACTCTTTCTACTATGAGTATTTGTTCTATTGAAGATGTTGCTGAAAACACAAATAATCCTTTCTGGTTCCAGCTTTATGTTATGAAAGATAAAAAATTTATGTCTCAATTATTAGTCCGTGCACAAAATGCTGGGTGCAAAGTTTTACATATTACTATGGATTTAAATATATTAGGACAAAGGCACGCGGACGTCAGAAATGGTTTATCTGCTCCCCCAAAATTTCAACTATCTCATATTAAACAAATTATATCTAGGCCAAGATGGGCGCTAGGAATGCTTAGAGCAAAAAGACATTTTTTTGGAAATGTAGTTGGGCATGCAGAAGGCGTTACGGATAGTGGAGCACTTTGGTCTTGGATTGCAGAACAGTTTGATGCAACATTTTCATGGGATGATTTAGATTGGTTAAGAGACCAATGGAAGGGAAAAATAATATTAAAAGGCATCTTAGACACTGACGATGCAGAAATTGCTGCAAAACTTGGATATGATGGAATAGTAGTCTCTAATCATGGAGGTAGACAGTTAGACGGAGCGTTATCTTCAATTTCTGCACTCCCAAAAATAATAGATAAAGTTGGAAGCAAAATGGAGGTTTATATGGATGGAGGAGTAAGGTCAGGACAAGATATTTGTAAAGCATTATGTATGGGTGCTCATGGAGTATTAATAGGCAGACCTTTTTTATATGGATTAGGTGCTTATGGAAAAGAGGGTGTAAGAAAATGTCTTGAAATAATGAGAGATTCTTTAGATGAAAGCATAGGCTTCTTAGGAGAGAACAATGTTAAAGATTTAGGCCGTAAAAATATTTTGTATAAAAGTTACAATGAAGGCTTTTTGGACTAGAATTATATATAATTAAAACTAGGTTTTAATATTTCTAAATAGAAGTAGTGTTATATGCAAAAAGATAATAAAAACAACACCATTAGTAAAGATGATGAGCTATGGAATAATATTACTAAAAATGATAAAAAATATGTAAAATCTAATAGGTTTGTTATAAAGGGTTCAAATTCTATAGAAAAAAAATTTAAAACTAAAACTAAAATCAAGTCTGAAATGTCTAATAATGAAACTGCTAAAGAAAACATTAAAAATGATATTATGGCACTTAAAAAGAATACAAGCATTCAAGAACTAGATCCTAGAAAAACACCCAGTGGGATTTCTGCAAGTCAGGCTGATAAATTAAAAAAAGGAAAAATTAGACCAGAAAGAACTATAGATCTTCATGGGTTTACTCAGTTTAGGGCCCATAGTTATATAAATGAAGAGCTTTTAAAATGTTATAAAAGTAATATGCGAAGCATCTTAATCATTACTGGTAAGAAATTTGGGAAAATGGGGGCAGAAGGTGTTTTAAAAAGAGAAGTTCCCAAATGGTTAAACCTTTCCCCACTGAAAGAAGTTATTTTAATGACCTCATGGGCAACGCCTAGGGATGGGGGAGAGGGAGCTTTGTATGTTTTATTAAGAAGAGTTAGATAAATTAAAAATAAGAATTAATTATGTTAATATGGTGATATTATTATAATATATAAATCACCACTAAGAATATATAGGAAGATGAGATGAGAAAAGCAAAAGTAGAAAGAAATACAAAAGAGACTCAAATTTCGTCAACTGTAAATTTAGATGGTGTTGGCAAATCTAATATTGTTACAGGAATAGGTTTCCTGGACCATATGGTAGAACAAATATCTAGACATGGTTTAATAGACATTGATTTAAAAGCCAAAGGAGATTTGCATATAGATGATCATCATACTACTGAAGATTCAGG
>CAWVYV010000094.1:0-4619 GCA_963934475.1 uncultured Alphaproteobacteria bacterium
GAGTGGGTAAGCTTTATGGAAAAAACTATTATTCCTTTTCAGGTATCAAAAGGAATGGTGATACATGGTAGTTTTACGGTTGATCAGGATAAAGAAACATACATATGGATTAGACGCTTCAAAAATGAAAAACATAAAGAGCAATTATATAAAGATGTTTATGAAAGTAATGAGTGGACTAGTAAAATTGCTCCTATAGTAGGTACGTTAATAGATAGAGATGCAATAATTGTAAAAAATTTAAATGCTACTGAATTATCAATTATGAAATAATAGTATTATTAATTATCTTCTTTATCAGAAGTATTAAAAATAAATAATTTAGCCTCTTTTATTGCTAATGCTTCTTCTTTATCGGATATAAGGCTTTTTAAACTATTAAGTGCATTTAAAGAATTAGCATTACTTGTAGTACTTGTATTATTAGCTATATATAACCATTTATATGCCTCTATATTATTTTTAATAGTTCCCATACCTTTTTCATACATTTCAGAAAGCTTATTTTGCGCTTCAGAAGCCATAATTTTATCATTTTTATATAAATTTTGTGATGCAAATAAAATCATTTCATGAGCAGCTTCATAATTTTTATCTACACCAAGACCTTCTAAATACATATTTCCTAATAGGTAAATTGCTTTAGGGTGTCCTGTTGGAGCAATATTTTGTAAAGCTGTATAAGCTTTACTATAATTTTTTTCATTATACTCTTGTTCTGCCTGGTCCATTAAGTAGCCTACCATATCAGCAGATAATAAAAATTTTGGGAAGCTAACCATAATAATAATTAAGATTATTTTATAAAGTTTATTCATCTTTTTTGCATCCTGTATTATCTATTCCATATTTCATTTTACTATTACACAGAATAACATTTTTAAAACTAGTTTTTCTTATTGCTGCTTTTCTGAAATCAGCATTTATAGCTGTTGCTCCGTCCATTAAAGAATGCCTTATAATTGACCATCTTAAAGAAGCATTATCTAAATTTGTATTTTTAAAATTAACGCGTCTAAGATTTGCTTCTTCTATTGAACAGCCCTTTAAATTAGCTCCCTCTAAACTTGATCTCCATAAATTAACTTTATTTAAATTTGATCCTTCTAGATTAGCACCACTTAAATTCTTTTTTCTTAAATCAGCGCCTGACAAGTCACAGCCTATACATACATTAGTTTCTAAAAATTTTTGTAAATCTTCATCATCATAGGAAAAGGAAATATTAATGAAACACATACTAATTAAAATAGAATATAATAAAATGTTTAAAACTTTAGTCATAAGAATATTTCTGTTTATAATTAATATTAATAACATATAATTAAATTATATATAAAACTATTAAAATTATAAGAGGTTTCTATGTTTAAAAACTTTAAGCAAGATATTATAGAGGTTAATGGAGTAAATATTAACTATAAAATTGGAGGTAAAGGTGAACCTTTATTGCTTTTACATGGTTACCCCCAGTCTCATGTGTTGTGGAGGAAAATTGCACCATTATTTGCAGAAAATTACACAGTAATTTGTTCTGATTTGAGGGGTTATGGGGATAGTGATAAGCCACAATCTGATAAAAAACACCTTACGTATTCTAAAAAAACTATGGGATTAGACCAAAATGAACTAATGAAAAAATTAGGGTTTAAAGAGTATTTTTTAGTAGGGCACGATAGAGGTGGTAGAGTTGCGCATAGAATGGCAATTGACTTTAAAGAAAATATTAAAAAAATTTCTGTTTTAGATATAGTTCCTACTTCTCATGTTTTTAAAAACACAAATGCTATTTTAGCAAAGCGTTATTATCATTGGTTTTTTTTAATTCAATCATATCCGCTTCCTGAGACGATGATAGGTAATGATCCTGAATACTATATTAGATCAAAACTTCAAATGTGGGGGGCAAACAACGAATATTTGACAGAAGAAATTATTCAAGAATATCTTAGGTGTTTTACAACGGAAACGATACAAGCATCTTGTGAAGATTATAGAGCGGGAGCAAGTATTGATTTAGTGCATCATGAAGAAGATTTTGATAAAAAAATTAGTTGCCCTCTACAAGTTCTTTGGGGGTCTAAAGCAACTATAGAGGAGCTTTATGATCCAATAAAAGTATGGAAAGAATGGGCTTTAAATGTTGAGGGGCAGAGCATAGATTGTGGACATTTTTTACCTGAAGAAAGTCCAGTTGAAACTTATAATGCAATTATAAATTTTTTTAAAAAATAATATTTAAAATGGAAATCATAAATGAATAAGTCAAAAAGCTTTTTATCTAAAATTAGAAGTTATTTTCTAACAGGAGTTATTATAACAGCACCTGTTGGGTTAACTTTTTATGTAGCAATTCTTTTTATAGGCTTTGTTGATAGTAGAGTTAGAAATATTATACCTGAAAAATATCATTACGATAACTTGTTGCCAATTGAAATACCAGGTATTGGGCTTTTGTTTGTTTTTATTTTACTAACTTTTATAGGTTTTTTAACAGCAGGCCTTATTGGTAGGTTTATAATAAAATTAGGTGAAAGAATTATATCACGTTTACCAATTATTAGGTCTGTATATGGTGCCTTAAAGCAAATTTTTGAAAGTGTATTAGCATCATCTTCAAAATCATTTCGTGAAGTTGTATTAATTGAATACCCTAGAAAAGGAGTTTGGGCTATTGGGTTTATTACAGGAGATACAAAAGGGGAAGTTCAAAATGCTACTAAAGAAAATATGGTTAATGTATTCTTACCGACAACGCCTAATCCAACTTCAGGATTTTTATTATTTGTTCCTCGTAAAGACGTTATTATATTAGATATGAATGTTGAAGAAGGTATTAAAATGGTGATTTCAGGTGGTATAGTTACTCCTAAACAAAAAAAAATAAAAACTAAAAAATAAGTTTATATATTAGCCTGAATTAATTAACTTAATCGCCTTATCTTGATCAAACAAATATAACAATATTTTTAAATTATCGCCAGTCTCACCAGATAAAGTAGGGTTTTTATTAATAATGAGTTTTGCTTCTTTATTTGCTATTTTAATTAAATTTTCATGAATGTTGATATCTAAAACTTTAAACATTTCTCCTCCAGATTGTTTAGTGCCTAGAACTTCACCAGCTCCCCTTAATTTTAAATCTTTTTCTGATATTATAAACCCATCATTTGTTTCTCGCATAACCGATAAACGTTCTTTAGCAATATTACCAATATTTGAACTGTATAAAAGTATACAAATTGATTCCTTTGTTCCTCTTCCTACTCTTCCTCTCAATTGATGGAGTTGTGCTAAACCAAACCTTTCAGCATGTTCTATTATCATTACGGTAGCATTGGGTATATCAATTCCAACTTCTATAACTGTAGTGGCTACTAAAATAGGTTTATTTTGACTGGAAAATTCAGACAAAGCTGCCTCTTTTTCTTCTGATGACATTTGACCGTGGACCAATGCAACCTTTTTTGGGAAGTACTTTTCTAAATACTTAGCTCTGGTTTCTGCTGCTGCTAAATCTAATTTTTCAGAATCTTTCACTAATGGGCAAACCCAAAAAATTTGATCATTTTTGGATATAGCTCTAGATACAGCATTAATAACCTCTTTCATTCTTGGTATGCTAACACTTATAGTATTTATTATGGGTCTATTTTTGGGTTTATTATATAAAATAGATATATCCATATCTCCGTAATCAGTGAGAACTAAGGTTCTTGGTATGGGTGTAGCTGTCATAACCATAAAGTCTGTATTAGGAGACTTTTTAGATAGTTCTAAACGCTGATAAACACCAAACCTATGCTGTTCATCTATTATAGCTAATCTAAGGTTCTTATATATAATATTTGACTGAATAATTGCATGGGTACCTATAATAATATTAACATTACCATTCATGATATCAGTTATAATTTTATTTTTATCAGTTTTATTAATTTTGCTAGTCAACAGGCATATTTTTATTTTTAAATAATCTTCATATTGTTTAAAAAAATTATAATGTTGATAGGCTAAAATTTCAGTAGGCGCCATTAAAGCTCCTTGATAACCATTTTCAACAACATGAAGAATTGAAAAAAAAGCAACTATAGTTTTTCCACTGCCTACATCACCTTGAAGTAGTCTAAACATTCTTTCTTTGGAGTTTAAATTTATATATATTGTTTTTAATACTGATTTTTGATCTTCTGTTAAGCTAAAAGGTAATTTTTCCAGTAATTTATTTTTTATTGTATTCTTATTAGATAAAGGGCTTTGTAGTGATTTAAATTTATATTTTCTTATTAAGTTTAAAGCTAGTTGCCTTGCTAAAGCCTCATCATATGCAATTCTTTCTCTGTATATCCCAGTATTATTTACTTCTTCTAAAGTTTCAGGAAAATGTATTTTTATTAAAGAATGGTAAAAATTAGACCATTTATTATTTTTAATTAGTTCAGAATTTGTCCATTCATTAAAACCTGTTAATACTTGAGTGGATTGTGTTATAGCTTTTTTTATTTTTTTATGAGTTAATCCATATGTTAAAGAGTATGTGGTTTCATATATTGGTATACTCAGGTTGCTTTTTTTATCAAAAATATAATCAGGGTGAATTATTTGCCATTTATTTCCTT
>CAWVYV010000095.1:0-4611 GCA_963934475.1 uncultured Alphaproteobacteria bacterium
GGGACAGAGCCTTCAATGGCTTTATCACTTGGTCCAATTGTATTTGTTGTTATCGTTGTAGGAGGTTTAGGATCTCTTAAAGGGGCATTAGTAGCTTCTATTTTAATAGGAGTACTTCAAACTGCTGCTATTTCTCTTGATGTATCTATTAATAGTTTTATTGAAACTATAGGTCTTACTGTAAATATTGAAAGTTTATGGCATATACTAATTGATCTAACAATTTCACAAGTAGCACCTATTCTTCCTTATTTATTATTAGTTGTAATGTTAATTATTCGTCCAAGAGGCTTATTTGGAAATAGGGATGTATAATGCGTAATATTTTTAAATCTTTTACCCTCTGGATTATTGTAGCTATTATTGCAGCTGCTTTACCCTTACTATTTGAATCATCTTTTGCCTTAACTTTATTATGTAAAATGGGCGTGTTAATAATATTTACAGTGGCTTATAATATGCTTCTTGGTCAAGGTGGTATGTTATCATTTGGGCATGCTATTTATTTTGGACTTGCTGGTTATGCCTCTATTCATATTTTAAATGGCATTGGAGAAGAAACTTTACCTTACTTTCCAACTGTCTTGTTTCCTTTAATAGGTGCTATCGTAGGACTATTTTTTGGATCCATAATTGGATATGTATCAACAAGAAGAGCAGGAACTGCTTTTGCTATGATTTCATTAGGTTTTTGTGAAATGGTAACAGCAATGACCCTTATATTTGTTATATTTTTTAATGGTGAAGATGGAATTCAAACTGATAGAATGGTTGGTCCCGAACCTTTTGGAGTTACTTTTGGGCCACAGATTGAAATATATTATTTAATTTTATTTTGGTGCCTAGTTACAGTTGCCATGATGTATATAATAACAAAAACACCGTTTGGAAGAATGTGTAATGCGGTTAGAGACAATCCGGAACGTGCTGCGTTTATAGGATATAGTGTAAGAAGAGTTAGATGGCAGGCATTTGCTTTATCTTCTATGTTTGCAGGGGCTGCAGGAAGTTTACATGCATTAAATTATGAACAAATAGGTTTTGAAGCAGTAGGAGTTGCTCAGTCAGGGGCTGTATTATTTATGGCTTTTATAGGTGGTGCTGGACATTTTCTAGGACCAATTATAGGTGCTATAGGACTTACATATTTAGACAGTACATTAGCTGATCTTACAGAAGCTTGGCTACTTTATCTAGGGCTAATATTTTCTTTAATTGTTATGTTTGCTCCTGGAGGAATTGCAGGGTTAATTGTTATGCATGGACCTATTGCTAAGACTAATAGTAAACTACTTACCGGCCTGATAAAGCCTTATTTATCGGCAATAGGAAGTATTATAATAGGAATAATTGGTTTTATAGGAATTATAGAAATGCTATATTTTCGTTCTTTAATATCTAAGGGTGAAGGTGAGGTCATAATATTTTGGACTGAATTTAATGCGAACGGAATAATCTCATGGATAATATTTATAGGATTAATGTTACTTGGGTTTGCATTATCAAAGAAAACTTTTCCTAAAGCTAAAGAAAGCTGGGATCATGCTATATCCGTTGTTAAAGCGGAGATAACTCATGAGTAATGGCCTTAAATTAAATAATGTTTGCAAATCTTTTGGTGAAGCTAAAATCATTCAAAACCTAAACTTAGATGTTAAAAAAAATGAAAGACATGCTATTATAGGACCAAATGGAGCTGGTAAGTCTACCTTATTCCACTTAATATCAGGGCACTATAAGTTAACATCTGGAAGTATCACATTAAATGGTGAAAAAATTAATAATTTAGAACCACATCAAATTAATAGAAAAGGTCTTGCAAGAAGTTTTCAAGTAACAAATATTTTTCCAAAAATGTCTGTATATGAAAATATCCGCTGTGGTATATTATGGTCTATGGACTTTAAATATTCTATAATAAAATTAGTTAATAAAGATGTAGCATTAAATAAAAAAACTAAATCAATACTTGAAGAAATTAATTTGGAACATTGTGCTGATATACCAGCTGGGTTACTAAGTTATGCAGATCAAAGAGCATTAGAAATTGGTATTACAATTGCAGGTGGTGCAGATACACTCATGTTAGATGAACCTACAGCAGGAATGTCTAATACTGAGACAGAAAGAGCTGTAAACTTAATAAAACAAGTTTCTGAGAACAGAACTCTAGTTGTTGTAGAACACGATATGGGCGTAGTTTTTGATTTAGCTGACAGAATATCAGTTCTTGTTTACGGGCAAATTATTGCAACAGATACACCTTTAAATATTAGAAATAATAAAGCAGTTCAAGAAGCTTACCTTGGAACAGAGGATCATTAAATAATGTTACAAATTTCAAACTTACACGCATATTATGGAAAATCTCATATACTGAGAGGTGTAAATTTAACTCTTGCTAAAGGAGAGATAATCGCCTTACTAGGTAGAAATGGTGTAGGTAGATCTACTTTAGTTAAGTCTATTATGGGGTTAGTTCCAACAACGGGTTCGATACTATATAAAGATAAAGAAATAGTCGGTAAGGCTACTCATGAAATTGCTTTAAATGGCATAGGATATGTTCCAGAAAACAGAGATGTTTTTCCAACATTAACAGTAAAAGAAAACCTTTTATTAGGTGTAAAGGATAAAAAAGTTAAAGCCGATTGGTCTGTGGAAGAAATGTTTTCTTTATTTCCAAACCTAGAAAGAAGAGCGAATGTAAATGCTTCAGCACTCTCCGGTGGAGAACAGCAAATGCTTACAATTTGTAGATGCTTAATGGGTAACCCTGAGTTTATGATGATAGATGAACCAACAGAAGGTCTATCTCCTCAAATGGTTGAAACTGTTGCAGAGCTTTTAAAGAAAATTGCAAGTAAAGGTATTTCAATACTGTTAGTAGAGCAAAAACTCACGATAGCCTTAAGGTTAGCAGGAAGAGTTTATCTAATGGGTCATGGAGAAATGGTTTTTGAAGGAACTCCTAAAGAATTAGAAGAAAACAAAGACATAAGAAAAGAATGGTTAGAGGTATAGTTAAATTACTATAACTTCTTCACTATTATTGAATTTATCATACAATTTATTAACTAAATTATCTCTAGCTACTAAAGCAGACGACTGATTAACATAACCTTTATCTGTTATTTCATTATTATCAAATGATGGAGGGGTATCCATAAGAATAAGTTTTTTAATTTTTGTACTTGAACCTGGAAAATTTTTGTTATGTAAAATTATATTCTTTTTAATTTCTTCTCTTAATAAAGGATGGTTGATAATTTCTTTAATTTCTAATTCCTTACCTAGGAATTTTTTACATGCTTCTATATTAGGCCAAGCCAAAAATCCTAAATAATTTTTATCATGACCAGTGACCAAACCGTCTTGCAGTAATGGAGCACATGAATTAACAACTGCTAATCGAAGACTTCCTACATCTACCCAAGTTCCAGTAAGCATTTTAAAGTTTTCAACTACTCTTCCATCAAAATCTATGCCTCTACTAGGATCATTAGCATCTACTAACCTTCCTGCGTCTCCAATTATGTAAAAACCTTCTTCATCAAATGCTTTTTTAGTTAAATCATCCCTCTTTAAGTATCCAGGAGTTACATTAGGGCCTTTTACTCTTAACTCCATTTTATTTCCTGCAGGAATCATTTTTATTTCCATCCCAGGAACTGGCAAACCTATATTACCAGGTTTATCTAATTTAAAATATGTTGATGTTGATAAAGGCGCAGTTTCAGTAGCACCCCATCCACTAACCAGATCTAGATCATTTCCTGTAGTGGTTTTTGCTAAATCTCTAATTCCATACCAAATTTCGGGAGGCAGAGATGCTCCACCATAAGATATAAAACTTAAGTTTTTAAAAAATGATTTACATAGATCTTTGTCTGATTTCAAAGCCTCTAATAACATAGCTAAACCAGCAGGAACTGATCCATAAGAAGTTGGAGAGATTTCTTTAAGATTTTTAATTGTATTTAAAAATAATGAAGGAATAGGTTTTCCATTATCAATATACATGGTCCCTCCATTCCAAAATATTCCATTTAATGAAAGGTTTCCTCCCATGGTATGATTCCATGGAAGCCAATCTACAATTATACTTTCTCCAAACTCTTGAGGTCTTACTTGATGCCCCTGCTGCATATTAACACAAAGCATTTTTTGTGTATTAATTACTCCCTTTGGCATTCCCGTAGAACCAGAAGTAAATAAATATTTTGCAATATAGCTTGGAGTAACTGCATTATAAGTTTTTTCAATTTCATTATTAGGATCTATACATAATAAATTTTTAAATAATTCCATATTATATTTTAATACAGGGTTTTTTGTACAAATTACTTTAATATTATCTAAAGGAAGGTTTTCGAGAGCCTTTTCAAACATTATTCCATCTTCTACAAAAATTAAACCTGGATCAACTAATTCAAAACAATGTTTTAATTTTGCATAATCACTACTCATTAAAGAATAGGCAACAGATATGGGAGCAACTGGAACCCCACAAAATAAACCAGCTACATTTAATAATCCATGATTTATACTGTTTCCAGATAAAATCATAATAGGTTTTTTTTGATTTAAACCATTATCAATTATATATTG
>CAWVYV010000096.1:0-4589 GCA_963934475.1 uncultured Alphaproteobacteria bacterium
GTAAAAGCCTTTGTAGATGCTACTCCTATTTCTGGTCCCGCTAATGTTAAAACTGTTGCATCAGCCATTCTAGCAATAGAACTTTCTAAAACATTTACTATAGCTAAAGTTTTTAAATTTCTTTTCTTAGCATTATTTAAAGCTGCTAAAGTATCTGCAGTCTCTCCCGATTGAGAAATCACTATAACAGCTTCATTCTCAACATAAGCATGACTTCTATATCTATATTCCGAAGCTATATCTACCTCTGTGGGAATATTAGCATATTTCTCAAACCAATTTTTAGCCACCATTGCTGCATAGGAGGAAGTTCCACAAGCTATAATTGATAATTTTTTTATATTAGTGAAATCAAAATCCATTTTAGGAAAAACAATATTTCTATTATGTGGGTCTATAAAGCTTTTTAATGTTTCTCCAATTACTGTAGGTTGTTCATGTATTTCCTTAAGCATAAAATGCTTAAACCCACCTTTTTCAACAGCTTTACCTGACATTAATGTTTTTGTTTCTTGTCTTGTAACAATATTCATATCTTCATCAAAAATTTTTATTCCATCTCTACTTATTTCTGCCATATCTAAATTCTCTAGATATACTATTCTATCTGTTAAGGGAGCTAATGCTAACGCATCTGACCCTAAGTACATCTCATCTTTTCCGTATCCAATAGCCAAAGGACTATCCTGTCTTGCAGCTATTAATACATCTTCTTTACCTGCCAATAAAATTCCTAATGCAAATGCCCCATCTAATTTTTTTAATGATTTTCTTACCGCAAGAATACCATCTTCACCCTCATCAATATATTGTGATATTAAATGAACAATCACCTCACTATCAGTCTCTGTGTAAAACTTATGACCTTTAGATTTTAATTCTTCACGTAACTCTATATAATTTTCAATTATTCCATTATGAACAATTGCTACCTTGTCATTTGCATGTGGATGAGCATTATTCTCATTAGGAGCTCCATGAGTAGCCCATCTTGTGTGAGCAATTCCTATTGAGCCTGATAATGGGTTTTCCTTCAAGAGATTACTTAGATTAGATATTTTGCCGCTAGCACGTCTTTTATCTATCTTTCCATTAACTAATGTAGCTATACCTGAAGAATCATAACCTCTATATTCCAACCTCCTCAAACCTTCTAATAATAAAGATTCTGCTTGATTTTTACCTACTACTCCAATTATTCCACACATGAAAATGCTATACCCTTGTATTGATAAATAAATATATCTATTTTATTTAGATTTCTGAATCTTCTTCTTTTTTATAATGGATTGTTTATTTCTTTCCACTGCTAACATATCATTTGGAACATCTTTTGTTATAACACTTCCTGCACCAACTAAGGTATTTTTCCCTAACTTTAAAGGCGCTACTAATGAAACATTAGAACCTATAAAAGAATTATTTCCTATTATTGTTTTATACTTATTAGCACCATCATAGTTACAAGTAATAACACCTGCTCCTATATTCACATTAGACCCAACATCCGCATCTCCAACATAAGATAAATGGTTTACTTTAGAACCCTTTTTAATTTTAGAGTTTTTAATCTCAACAAAATTTCCAACCTTTGAATCTTCTTCTAAAACGGTACCTGGCCTTAACCTAGCAAAGGGACCTACACTAGAATTCTTTTTTATCGTAACCCCTTCTATATGACAGAAAGCCTCAATTCTTACGCCTTCTCCGATTTTAACTCCTGGTCCAAAAACTACATTAGGCGCGATATACACATCTTTAGAAAGTTTAGTATCACTAGAAAAAAACACAGTTTCTGGTGCAACTAAAGTAACCCCATTTTTCATAGCTTTTAATCTTAGAATATTTTGTATTTCTTTTTCGGCCATTGCTAAACCCTCCCTATCGTTTATTCCTATACTTTCTAATTCTTTAGAATAAGACATACCAATATTTTTTTTTCTACTTCTAGCTATATCTACTATATCCGTTAAATACATTTCTTTTTTATCAGAGGCAAACTCTACTAAGGATAAAAGTTTAAATAATAAACTGATATCAGAAATATAAATTCCTGTGTTACATAAATTTATACTTTTTTGAGATTTATTTGCATCTTTTTCTTCAATTATTGAAAAAATTTTATTTAATTTATTTAAAATAACCCTTCCATAGCCAAAGGGATTTAAAGTTTTAAAAACTGAAACTCCTAAATCTACATTTTTACTTAATTTTATTAAATCTAACATTAACTTAATACTTATTAATGGCGTATCTCCACAAAGAACGATTACCTTCCCCCTAGTATTTATCAACAAGTCTTTCGCAGAAAGAACTGCATGCGCTGTTCCATATTGTTTATCTTGAATAGCAAAATTTATTCCAGAAAAATTAGAACTTATATCTTTTTTTACCAATTCTGATTCATGACCTAGAACAATAATAATTTTTTTTAATGTTATTTTATTAGAAAGACTTAATATTTTTCTTAAAATATGAAAGATAATAGGTTCGCCAGCTAGGCTATGAAGCACTTTAGGAGTATTACTTCTCATACGGCTTCCCTTACCAGCCGCTAGTATTATAAATGAAATTGATTCTTTTTGCATATCTACCTATTACTATAAATAATTATTTAGAAGTTAAACCATAAATCAAAATTTTTAAAGGAAAGTTATGGACGCAAAAAAAGAAATCATTGTTTTTGATTTAGATGGCACTTTAATTAATAGTGCCCCTGACCTATGTTATGCATTAAATCAGACATTAAGTGAAATAAATATACCTGAGATTACGTTGCAAGAAGTAATGGGATATTTAGGAGATGGTGCACTAGAATTAATAAAAAGAGGAATAACAAAACATGCTAATATTGAAAAATTTGATACTGAATTATTAAGGTTACGTTTTTTAGAAATTTATGATACTTGCCTATTAAATAAAACTGATTTTTATCCAAATGCAATACAAGCTCTTAAAGAGTTAAAAAAATTGGATTATACTCTGGCTATTTGTTCTAACAAACCAGAATTATTAGCTAAAAGAATTATAAGTGGCTTAAACACATCAGAATATTTTGATATAATTACAGGTGGTGATACTTATGATTATAGAAAACCAGACCCAAGACATTTAATTAATACAATTTTAGAAGCTGGCAAAAAAGTTGAAAATGCAATCATGATTGGGGATAGTGAAAATGATATTAATTGTGCAAAAAAAGCTAATATTCCAAGTATTGCTGTAAGTTTTGGCTATAGTAAAGTTCCTGTAGAAGATTTAGAACCTGACTTAGTTATGTCTGATTATATAAACTTAACTCAATATATAAAACAACTTAGTAAAAACTAACTTAATAAAATTTACATAATTTTAATATTGACCCAAAGTTAGCCTAAACTAACTTTGGGCTAGTTGTTTAATAATATTCCTGGGAGGAAACATAATATAAACAACATTTGTTATATAAGACATATATAAAAAAATGCAAATAATAATTAGTCGCATTTAAAAAAAACCACTCAAATCAATTTATAGGCTTATTCCCCTTTGTAATAAAGTATTCATTCTTCTTGCAAATTTATTAGGGTCGGACACGGGTTGACCCTCAATTATCCTAGCCTGATCCAGAAGTAACCATGAAGCATCATCAAAAACAATTTTTTCTTTTTCGTTATCTAATATTTTTAAAAGATCTTTTATCAAAGGATGGTCAGGATTAACTTCTAAGATCTTTTGACTTGTAGTATCTAATTGCTGATGTTGCTTAAGTAATTTTTCTAAATGCATATCCATCTCACCATCACCTGCTACAAGACACACAGCACTATCCGTTAATCTTTCAGATACCTTAACTTCCTTTACCTCATCTCCAAGAACAACTTTGATAGAAGCTAAAAGCTTATCTATATTTTTATTTCCTTTTTTCTTTTCAGGAGTTTTTTTATCAGATTTTATCTTATCTAAATCCGCACCACCCTTGGTAATTGATTGAAAATCTTTGTCTGAATATTTACCAACACTCGGCAACCAAAACTCATCTACAGGGTCTGTCATATATATAACTTCTATGCCCTTAGCTTTAAAACCTTCTAAATGTGGGCTTTGAGATAATTTTTTTTCATCTTCACCTGAAATATAATAAATTTTATCTTGTCCTTCTTTCATTCTAGATGTGTAATCCTCTAAAGAAATCAAAGTTTCAGACTCTGAAGATTTGAATCTAGAGACTTCTAAAAGTTTATCTCTATTAGTAAAATCTTCATGAATACCTTCTTTTAAGACAGCTCCAAAAGCATCCCAAAATTTGGAATAACTTTCTGGATCTTTTGTAGCTTTTTTCTTTAATTCAGAAATCACTTTTTTAATCAAAGCACTTTTAATTTTAGCAACTACAGGATTGTTTTGTAGCATTTCTCTACTAACATTCAAATCAATGTCATCAGTATCTATTATACCTTTAACAAACCTTAAATATGGAGGTATCAAACCTTCACAATCATCTGTTATAAATACTCTTCTTACATACAATTTTAAATTAGCTTTTCTATCTGGATTAAAAATATCCATAGGTCTGTTTGATGGAATAAATAATAAATTAGTATAACTAA
>CAWVYV010000097.1:0-4546 GCA_963934475.1 uncultured Alphaproteobacteria bacterium
ATCTTCTTCCAGTAATATCTCCTTTATAAAGAGCATAAGAATGAAATAATCTATTTAGTACGCCTGTACCTCTTGTATCAGTCAGAAACTTACTTTGATATCCAATCAATCCTCTTGAAGGCGCGTAAAATGTTAAGCGTGTCTTACCAGCACCTGAAGCTCTCATATCTTGCATTTCAGATTTTCTTTTATTCATAGCATCTACAACGGTGCTTACATACTCTTCATCTACATCAATTATCACTTCTTCAATAGGTTCAATAGTTTTATTATTTTCATCTAGTTTTAGAAGTACTTTAGGTCGAGAAACTGTTAATTCAAAACCTTCTCTTCTCATAGTTTCTATTAATACACCTAATTGTAATTCGCCTCTTCCGCCTATTTCAAATGCGTCTTTAGTATCACTTTCAGCAAAAGTTATCGCTACATTTGTTTCATCTTCAGCTAGAAGCCTAGATCTAATTGCAGTAGAGGTGACTTTTTTCCCCTCTGTTCCAGCAAAAGGTGAATCGTTAACTGTAATAGTAACTGCCATAGTAGGTGGGTCTATTGGAGTAGATTTCATTGGAGTATCTACTGAATTTTCACATATTGTATCAGCAACAGAAGTTTTAGCTAATCCTGCAACACATATAATATCTCCAGGATTTACCTGGTCTACTGCAACTTTTTCTATACCTTCAAACTTAAGTAATTTAGTTAATCTGCCACTCTCAATTTGTTCGCCTTTTAGATTTATAGATTTTACAGTATCATTAACTTTTGCAGACCCTTGTTCCACTCTTCCTATTAAGCATCTTCCTAAATATGGGTCAGATGCTAATAAAGTAACCAACATAGCAAATGGTAAGTCTTTATCTGTCTTAGGAGGCTCTACGTGCTTAATAATAAGATTCATTAATGGGTGAAGGTTTTCATGAGGATCTTTTAAATCTTCAACACACCAACCGTCTCTACCTGAGGCATACAAGATTGGAAAATCTAATTGTGCCTCATTTGCATCTAATGCAATAAATAAATCAAAAATCTCTTCTAAAACTTCATCTGGCCTTCCATCTGGCCTATCTGCTTTATTAATAATAACAATAGGATTTAAACCTTGAGCAAGAGCTTTTCCTAAAACAAATTTTGTTTGTGGCATCGGGCCTTCTGCTGCATCTATTAATAGAATTACACCATCTGTCATTCCCAAAACTCTTTCAACTTCACCGCCAAAATCTGCATGACCTGGCGTATCAATTATATTAATTCTAATATTTTCCCATGCAATGGAAGTTGGTTTTGCAAGAATAGTAATTCCACGTTCTTTCTCTAAGTCTCCAGAGTCCATTAATCTTTCACTAACACTCTCATTCTCTCTAAACATTCCACTTTGTTTCATTATGGAATCAATTAATGTAGTTTTGCCATGATCAACGTGTGCAATAATTGCAATATTACGTAATTCTTGTGTCATATATTAATACTTTCTTTAGGAATATTATTTTTTATTTAACAGAACTTACTATTTATCTTAGTTTTAGTAAGAATATAGGCGCAACATGTCATAATATGTGGTCTAGTCAAGTAATAGTAAGTATTAGATAAAAATATTATGAGAATATAAAAGTAATCAATAATAGGATAATAATAAATGATTGTTATATTAAGTATCTTTTTTATTATATTTTTTTCCAGTATAGATGCTAATGCACATTCTTTAGTTAGCAGATCTTCAGGTTTTGGAAATGGTTTTAGTCATCCAATACTGGGGTTAGATCATTTTTTAGCAATGTTTGGAGTTGGTATTTGGGGTGCGCAGATGGGTGGGAGAAGAATATGGTCTCTTCCAATGAGTTTTCCCTTAATTATGTGCGTTGGAGCATTGATAGCTATTACTAAAGTTTATTCATTTGTATTTGTAGAACAAATTATTGCATTATCAGTAATAGTTTTAGGTTTTGTTGTATTTTTTAAATGGTCTCCTAATGAATTAATAGCTATTATTATTATTTCTGTTTTCGCACTCTTTCATGGTTATGCTCATGGTTATGAATTACCAAAAGCAAATGACCCAATTAGTTTTATTATAGGCTTTGTATTATCTACAGGGCTAATTCATTTATTAGGCATTGGTATGGGCTGCATTTTTAATAAATTCCATAATAAAAATTTTTTTAAAACTATGGGTGTTTTAATCGCTATATTTGGAATCAGTTTTTTATTTAAAGCGTATATTTAATGTCAAAAACATTATTTTTTATTTGTATTTTAATTTTACCATGTTTTGTAATTAGTAAATTATTTTTTATGCCTTCAAGTGAATATGGCTTGTTTGAGTCAGGTATGTATAACATATTTAATAATT
Organism: uncultured Alphaproteobacteria bacterium; assembly: GCA_963934475.1. GTDB lineage: Bacteria > Pseudomonadota > Alphaproteobacteria > TMED109 > TMED109 > TMED109. The sequence continues at coordinate 2,348 of CAWVYV010000097.1, forward strand.
ACCTATTACTGCTCTGCTTATTGGGGTTAGCATTATTACTACTAAATACTAAAAAAAATATGACTCATTTATACTTTTTTTTAACTTTTATTTTTTTTTATACAATGACATTAATATTTATAGACTTTATTTTAGAAGTAATATTTTCAAATAATTTAGATTATTTATGGGGGTTTGATAAATTTCCTTTAGTTGTATTATATTTTTTGTCTATATTTTTAGGCTTAATGTTGTGGTTTAATCCAATAAAAAATTTATTTAAATTTTTATCTATCATTGTTTTTAGTTCTATCATTTCATTTCATGTTGCATTAAAAGATATAGAATTATTTACAATAAAAAGTTTGATAAATTTTCCAGGAGGAAACTTACTTATTACTCTTTGGTTAGGTGCAATTATAATTCTTGTACTTAAACTATTTAATAAAAATAATATTCAAATTATTTCAAAAATATATGGAAGCTGGATAATAGTGATTGGAATAATGTCAGCTATATTCTCTTTAATATATTAGTCTGGAACAGGGTCATCACCAGATTTCCCCCATGGATGGCAACGCGATATTCTTTTAATAATAATAAATAAAGCTTTCAGAATATTATGTTTTTTTATTGATTCTATAGCATAGTTCGAACAAGTAGGATTAAAGCGACAATGTGGCCCTAATAAGGGAGATATAGTATATTGATATAATTTTATAATATTAACAAATATAGTTTTTATCATCATTTATATTAGGGTGATTTGGCTTCTTCAGCCAATGCATTCATTATAGTTTCTAAATCAAATGTTTCTGTATCATTGGAGCCCAACCTTCTTACTGAAAGTTTTTTATTTTCAGCTTCTTGTTTGCCAATAATTATTAAAACTGGAATTTTAGCATTACTATGCTCTCTTATTTTGTATCCAATTTTTTCATTTCTAATATCAATTACTGTTCTAAGGTTGTTTTCTTTAAATAGTTTAAATACCTCTTCTGCATAAGGGTTGGTGTCTGTTGTTATAGTAGCTATAACAATTTGAGTAGGGGCTAACCATAAAGGTAAACGGCCAGAATAGTTTTCAATAAGAATTCCTATAAAACGTTCTATAGATCCAAATAAAGCTCTATGAAGCATAACTGGTGCATATTTTTGCCCATCTTCAGCTACAAAGTTTGCTGATAATCTATCAGGTAAATTTAAATCCACTTGGAGAGTGCCGCACTGCCAGTCCCTACCTATTGCATCTCTCAGCACAAACTCAATTTTTGGGCCATAAAAAGCGCCTTCTCCAGGATTATGAGTATAGGATAGTCCTGTTGCTTCAATTGCTATTTTAAGAGCTTCTTCAGATTTGTCCCATATAGCATCACTTCCTACTCTTTTTTCAGGCCTATCAGAAAATTTTATATGAACATCTTCAAATCCAAAATCTTTGTATATACTTAATATTAAATTACAAACAGTTATACATTCTTCAGTTATCTGATCTTCTGTGCAAAATATATGAGCATCATCCTGAGTAAAGCCTCTTACTCTCATCAATCCATGTAATGCACCAGATGGTTCGTATCTATGTACTTTTCCAAATTCAGCAAGTCTTAGAGGTAAGTCCCTATAGCTTTTTATGCCCTGTTTATAAACTTGTACAGCACCGGGGCAACTCATTGGTTTCAAAGCATATATTCTATTTTCTTTTTCTTCAGTAGTGAACATACTGTCACCAAACTTCTCCCAATGGCCAGACTTTTCCCAAAGAGACCTGTCCATAATATCAGGTGTGTTAATTTCTAAATAGTCAGCTGCTTCTTGCCTTTTTTTCATATAATTTATTAGAGTTTGAAAAAGTTGCCATCCTTTTGTATGCCAAAAAACAGAGCCTGGTGATTCCTCTTGGAAATGAAAAAGGTCCATCTCACGCCCAAGCTTTCTATGGTCACGTTTTTCTGCTTCTTTAAGCATTTCTAAATGCTGATCTAGATCATTTTTATTTTTCCAAGCCGTTCCATAAATTCTTTGAAGCATTTCATTATTAGAATCTCCCTTCCAATATGCACCAGCTAGTTTGGTTAATTTAAAAGCGCCTATATGTTTTAAATTAGGTAAGTGCGGCCCATAACATAAATCTATAAAACCAGATTCTCCTTGGGTATATATTTGAAAATTATCATCTTGTTCAGACTTATTAATTATATCTACTTTATAAGTTTCGTTTCT
>CAWVYV010000098.1:0-4530 GCA_963934475.1 uncultured Alphaproteobacteria bacterium
TTTTCATCAGAAAAACCACCCTCTAATACTAAAGTAAGTTCTTGTGCCTCATGACCATGGTTAGGAAGTTTCTTACCAGGAGGAATAGAAAGCATTCTTGCATGAGAGTTTTTAGAACTATCAGTTAAATTAATATCAAAATATTTTATACCTCCTAAACCTTTTTTCCAGCTATCGGTTAAAGATTGTCCTTCAGGCAACATTTTATGCAAAACAACAGGTATATTTTTAAATATTTTATTTATTATTAAAGTATTTTTTTCAATAACTTCATCATCAATTTTATTTAACACAGCATCTAATGTGTTCATATTAACAGCTATGGGGCTAGATTCATTTAAAACTTTTCCCCCTATATCTTCATAAGTACTTACTGCATTTCTACATTTACTACATATCGTGATATGAGATGCCACTATGAGGCTAACAGAAGAAGATGCGTTTCCTGCAGCATATGACATTAGAATTTCTTCATGTAAATGATGTTTAATCATATATTTTTCCTTCAAGTAATTTTCTTAAACGGGTTGATGCTAATCTTATCCTTGATTTAACTGTGCCCAAGGGCATTTTTAATTCATTTGCAATTACTGAGTGTGATTTATCTTCATAGTAAGTCATTTTTATTAAAATTGCTTGGTCAGAGGGAAGTTGCTCTATAGCTTTAGAAATTTTTATGGCCTCTTGATTAGAACCATAAATATCATCAGCAGAAGCTTCTTGGTTAGGAGATAACATAGGATCTAATGGATCTAATTGAGGCCTAATTTCTTTCCTTAACATGTCTATTCTTTTATTTCTAGCTATAGTAAACAGCCAGGTGCTTACTGCAGCTTTTGACCTATCAAAAGTTTCGGACCTTCTCCAAACTGTTAACATGACTTCCTGCAATAAATCTTCTGCTGCCACGTCAGATGAGCCTAATTTCATTAGATAACCTTTTATACGAGGGCCAACTAATTTAAATAACTCTGAAAAAGCTTTTTTATCTTTAAAGCTTGCAACTCTACTTATTAAAAAAGTTAATTCTTTATCTTTTACTGCTGGTTTTAACACTGAGTAACGTTTTTCCTGTTCATAAGTTATTGTCTGTAACTTAGCGGAAATACCAACACTTTCAATATAATTATCTAAAAACATCCCAAACTCCTGATATAACTACGCATCACAAACATAAATGGATCATTTTATTAGACTAAAGGCGTAAAGAGCTTTTTCTCTAGACTCTTTAATATCTATTATAGGTTTTGGATAATTTACTCCTAAAACCACATTTGCTTTATTTAAAATATCATCAGGTGCTTCCCAAGGACTAAACAAGTACTTATTTGGCATATCTTTTAGTTCGGGCACATATTGTTTTGTATATTTTCCATCTATATCAAATTTTACTCCTTGAGTTATAGGATTAAAAATTCTAAAATAGGGAGCTGCATCTGCCCCTGAACCAGCAACCCATTGCCAACTTGCGCTATTATTTGCTAAGTCCGCATCAAACAAACAGTCCCAAAACCACCTTTCTCCTTTGTGCCAATGAATTAATAAGTTTTTTACTAAAAATGAAGCTACTATCATTCTTACACGGTTATGCATATAGCCAGTGGTATAAAGTTCTCGCATACCTGCATCAATTATAGGGTAGCCTGTTTTACCTCTTTTCCAACTATCAAAAAAAAATTCATTATCCACCCAAGGAAAGCTGTTAAATTTTTTCTGTAAATTATCTTTAGGTAAGCTTGGAAAATGGTATAATAGATAATATGAGAATTCCCGCCAACAAATCTCACTTATAAAATGCTCTATATTAATATTACTATTTATATTTTTTGCTTTAGCCCATAATTGTTTAGGAGAAATCTCTCCAAAATGAAGATGTGGAGAGAGGCGAGAAACATTTTTTTTAAATGGAAAGTTTCTGCCCTCTTTATAATTTTCTATTCCTTGTTTAAAAAATGTATTTGTTTTTATGTGAGCTTCTTCTTCCCCTACTTTCCAATCCTTTATTATACTCTTTGCCCAAGGTAACTTTGGTAGCAATTTTAATGAATCTAAACTATTAGACGCTGCTATTATGGAAGAAAAGTTTATTTTATTTGGCTTATTTAAAGTTTTTACAGTGATATCTGAATTTATGTAAGCTTTTTTATATAATGCTGTAAACACTTTATATGGTGTTTTGTCTTCTTTAAGCACCTCCCAAGGCTCTCTTATTAAAGACCCATTAAAGCTTTTAACCTTTATATTACTTAAATTAAGTAAATTTTTAATTTTTTTATCTCTACTAATTTCCCATGGTTCGTAGCATCTATTCCAATAAACTCCACTGACTTTATTATGTTTAATTAATTCATTTATAATTTGAATGGGGTCACCCTTATAATAATTTAATTTGTTTTCTAATGAATTATTTAAGGATTTGAGAGAATGATAAAGCCATACACGACTAGCTCCTCCCATTTTATTTTCTTTAGGGTTACTATCATCCAGAATAAATATAGGTAATATTTTAGCATTTAAATTAGCCTCTACTAACGCAGGATTATCTTTTAAACGAAGATCCTTTCTAAACCATAAAATATTAATATTCTGAGACATTTCTGAACCTAATTTTATTATTTACTTTAATATATATTAAACTATATTACGTAGTTAAAGAAATATCGGATTGTATAAACATGGCTATAAAAATATTTGTTATTTTATTTATAATGCTAAAAATTGTCTCAACTTCTTATGCAATAGAAGATAAAATTGAGGCGGAATTAATTGCAAACTGTGCTGCGACTCAGGGTGGCGTTGCAACTGCTACTCCAGATGGAAAAATCTATTATTGTGCTCAGCGTATGGCAAATATAGAATGGAAATATCCTGGTGCAGTGGATTACTTTATTCTTCATGAATACGGACATATTGTCTTACAAAGTGGTAACGAAATGCAAGTAGATTGCTGGACAGCCTATGAATTCTCTTTAATGAATACTAAAACATCAAATAAATCAATTAAAGCTGCATTAAAATTTATTAAAGCTTTTAAATTACCTGATCCTAAATATGGGGGGACAGGAGCCGAAAGAGCTCTTTTAATTGAAAAATGTATGGAACATGGTCCAGATTATTATAAGAATAATTAATTATTAATTATTTTTTTCTTAATCTTTCCTGCTAGACGTCCAAGCTTTCTTGCAGGGTCCGGATCTCTAGCTAAATTACCTGCACCTTTAGCAATATTTCTAGCAGTTTCTTTAGCTTTTTCTCTAACTCTTGGGTCAGAGGCAGCTTTTCTAATAGCAAACCTAATAATATTTCCTAACATCCTCTCAATGTGGCTTATTTAATAAATAAAATCTATTAAAAATTGACTTAATTTAATTAATTTCATATTGAGTATTTAATTAGGTTCCTATTTATATAGGTGAAAAGGGAATGAGATATTAATTAAAAATTACCTCAGCTGCCCCCGCAACTGTTAATGGAGAGAGAATCCAAATTACCACTGTATTATTATGCGGGAAGGTAGGATTATTTATGACCCATAAGCCAGGAGACCTGCCTAGTTAAGTGCTGTCCGACTATTGAAAGGGGATGTTCAATAGAGCTTTTTTTTAAAGTGGTGGTGCGATAAACCATTGTTTTAGAAAATTTTCTTAAACAATATTTTTTTAATCAACACAAAAATATATTTTTTGTGAAATTAAGCATTGGAAATACATTGTTAATTATAAATAAATGTTTTTTAAGTATAGTAATTATTCTTAATTACTTTTTAGTAGTAAATAATTCCTATTCAGAAGAAATCGAAATTATTAATCCTATTACTGTGACAGGATACCACTATCCTAAAAAACTAACAGAAACTGGTTCTGCTGTTACGGTTATAACTAATGAAGAAATTGAACAAAGTGGTATGCAATATGTATCTCAAGTACTATCAGCTACTGCAGGATTTCAGGCATATAAAAGTGGAGGACCTCAATCACTAACAAGAGCTTTTCTCAGAGGAAATGAAACAGATCATACTTTAGTTCTAATTAATGGCATGAAAATAGTTGATTCTTCTACTGGAAGAGGATCTGTTGATTTAGAGAGATTGAAAGTGACTGGTATAGAAAGAATAGAAGTATTAAGAGGATCGCAGAGTGCAATATACGGATCTGAAGCCATAGGTGGAGTTATAAACATCATTTTAAAAAGAGGAACTATAAAACCTGTCAAATACTTAAATATAGAAGCCTCTAACAGACTTGATAAAGATATAAGTACTGGCTTCTCTGGAAATATTGAAGACTTATACTTTGCAGTAAATTACAACCATAGTGAGGGCCCTGGCATTTCCGCTGCAGAAAAGTCTTTAGGATACAATGAAAATGATAGTTATGATATAGATAGTGCAAACTTAGTTCTAGATTACGATCTTAATACTTCAACTGAGCTTTCACTAATAACAAGAGTTTTTACCTCTGAAAATGAGGAAGATAATGCACCTTCAGGCCCATTTTTAGATGCAGATAGAGGCTCTAATTTATTGGATTG
>CAWVYV010000099.1:0-4493 GCA_963934475.1 uncultured Alphaproteobacteria bacterium
CAGGATTATTTTTTAAATACTGTATTACTTTTTTACCTAAAACTGTTGGTGAAACAATTGATTTATTATTAATTTTTAATATCTGTTTCGCTTTAATAGGGCTTATAAAATTCAAAGCAGGTACTACCATTTTCATTACATAAGAGGCATCACTCATGTACCAATCAGATAACCAAAAACAAAAATTTAAAATCTCTTTAGGAAGTAAAGGTAATTTGTAAATTTCAATTATATCTTTTAACTTATATTTTGGAAAATTATTAGAGCCTTTAGCTATAATAACACCTAAATATATATTTTTTCTTAGAGGTACAGAAACAACTTGCCCAATATTCACAACACCTTTTACTCTATAATCATACACTCCTTTTCCAGGAGAAATAATAATTACCTGGCAAGAATTTTTTATTTGTATATTAGCATTTTGAATAAAAATTTATTTATCCTTAAAATTCATAAAATCTTAGGTTTTAATTTTACTATAATTAAACTATAAATATTACATTATATAAATTTATATTATTTACTAGGAGGTTAAATTGAAATTTTTTATTGATACAGCTGATGTTTCTGAAATTCAAGAGTTATCATCAAGTGGTTTTTTAGATGGCGTAACCACTAACCCTTCTTTGATCAAAAAATCAGGTAGAAATATAAATGAAGTGATTGCAGAGATATGTGATATTGTTCCAGGTCCAGTATCTGCAGAAGTTGCCGCAACAAACTATGACGACATGATTAAAGAAGCTGAAGTATTAAAAGCTATAGCAAAAAATGTTACTATAAAAGTTCCATTAACATGGGATGGTCTAAAAGCATGCCGAAAATTACGTAATGATGATGTTTTAGTTAATGTTACTTTATGTTTTTCTGCAAACCAAGCTCTTTTAGCAGCAAAAGCTGGGGCCACATTTATATCTCCATTTGTTGGAAGACTAGATGATATTGGTCTAAATGGCATGAACCTTATTGCTGATATATGTGAAATTTATTCGAATTACCCTAATTTGAATACTGAAGTGCTGGTAGCAAGTATTCGAAACCCAAATCATGTAATAGAATCAGCTAAAATTGGTGCTGATGTAGTGACACTTCCTGCAAATATACTAAAGCAATTAATCCATCACCCTTTAACCGATAATGGACTTAAAGCATTTTTAGAAGATTGGAAAATGACAGGACAAAGTATAACTTAAAAAGTATGAAAAAAATAAATGTAGACACCAGCATATATGCTAATAAAGAAGTTTGCTATTTATGTAATCAATGGTTACTTTATATAAAAGAAGAGCAATTACTTAGTTTAAATACTTATCAGGCTTATGCTATAGACCTTAAATATTTCTTAAGTTTTATACAAAACCATTATGGTAATAAAATTACTATTCAAAACTTAGAAGATTTAACAATAAGAGACTTTAGATCCTGGTTATCATCACAGAAAATAAAAAATAATAATTTATCGCCTAAAAGTCAGGCTAGATCTAAAGCAGCTATAAAATCATTATTTAAGTTTTTCAATAAGAACAACTATATAAAAAACACGGCAATCTTTAACCTACAGCCTGCAAAAATTAATAAACAACTTCCACGGCCTTTATCATTTAAAGAAGTTGTAGATGTAATCAACATATCAGGAGAAAAAAATGATTGGACTGGATTAAGAAACAAAACTCTTTTTACATTGATTTATGCAGCGGGATTAAGGTTAAATGAAGCTCTGCAACTTAATAAAATAGATGTTAAAGATATGGATACTATAAGAATAACTGGGAAAGGAGGAAAAGTAAGAAATATTCCTTTAATAGAATCTGCAAAAATATTAATTAAAGAGCTGTTAAATATAAACCCAAAACAAGAAATAGTCTCTCCATTATTTTTAGGCCTTAAAGGGAAAAGACTAAGTTCTCGTCAAGTACAAAAAATTATTGAAGAAATAAGAAATAAACTTTCTTTACCTAAGACTGTAACACCGCATGCTCTGAGACATAGCTTTGCAACTCATTTACTAGAAAAAGGTGTGGACCTTAGAACCCTTCAAGAGCTTCTTGGACATAGCAGCTTATCCACTACACAAGGCTATACAGCAGTAACTGCAATAACCATAAGTAAAGTACATAAATTAGCTCACCCTAGGAAATAATTTTCTTATGAATGAATAGTCTTTCCATAGGAAGCTAGGCTTGCTGCTTCTTTTATAGATTCTGATAGCGTAGGATGCGCATGACAAATTAATGCAATATCTTCAGCAGTAGCACCCATTTCAATAGCTACAACAAACTCTCCTATCATTTCCCCTGCATGGTTTCCTATAATATGTGCACCTAGGATTTTATCTGATTCTGAATGTGAATAAACTTTAATCATACCTGTAGTATTTCCAGAAACCTTACTTCGAGAATTAGAAGAAAATTGAAATTTTCCAACCTTATAATTAATTTTATATTTATCTAGCTCTTGTTGATTTTTGCCCACCCAAGCTACTTCAGGGCTAGTATATACTACAGAAGGAATAGCATTATAATTAACCTGGCCATTTTTACCTATAATAATATCGACGACAGCCTGCGCTTCCATACTTGCTTTATGAGCTAGCATGGGCCCTTCTATTACATCTCCTATAGCATATATCCCTTCAACAGAAGTTTCGTAAGATTGACTTACTGCTATATGCCCTTTATTAGAAAATTTTATGCCTAACGCTTCTAATCCCATTCCTTCTATATTTGGAGTACGACCTACTGCTAAAAGAGCCTTATTAAACACTAATTTATTTACTTTTTTATCTTTTATTGAATTAATATCTATGTGTACTTCATCATTCTTAATTTTTGCTTTAGTAACCTCTGATAAAAGTAAAAAATTAATACCTTGTTTTTGCAATTCATTACGAAAGGTAATTCCTATATCCATATCCATAGAGGGCACTATAGAATCAGCATATTCAATTACAGTAACTTCAGACCCTAATCTATTCCATACTGAGCCCAACTCTAAACCTATATATCCTGCTCCTATAACAGCTAACTTTTTTGGAACTTTTTTGAAACTTAGTGCACCAGTAGATGATACTATTACATCTTCATCTATCTCTATATTTTTTAGCTTAGCTGGAGAAGATCCAGAAGCAATAATAATGTTACTTGCCTTATATGTTTTTTTATTAACCTTAACTATATTACTTTTTCCTATAGATGCTAAACCAACAATCTGTTGAATTTTATTTTTTTTAAATAAAAAATCAACTCCATTAGTTAATTTACTTATAGCTTCTTCCTTACCTTTCATCATTTGAGAAAGGTTGAACTTTGGAGTCTTTACTTCAATACCATGATGGTGCATCTCTTCTGAAACATTTCTAAATAATTCAGAAGAATATAATAGTCTTTTAGAAGGAATACATCCTACGTTTAAACAAGTCCCACCTAAATTTTTTCTTTTATCTATACAAGCTACTTTTAATCCTGATTGAGCAGCAGCAATAGCGGCAACATATCCACCAGGCCCACCACCTATAACAATTAAATCAAAATTTTCCATTATGAGCCTATTAACATTCTTTCAGGATCTGCTATAAAATCTTTTATCTTTACTAAAAATAATACCGCTTCTTTTCCAGACACAGCCCTATGGTCATATGTTAAAGCTACATACATCATAGGTTTAATTTTTATTTCTCCATTTTCAACTACTGCTCTATCTTTAATTTGATGCAGACCAAGTATTGCTGTTTGAGGAGGGTTTAAAATAGGTGTAGACATCATTGAACCATAAACTCCACCATTTGTTATAGTAAAAGTGCCACCACTCATTTGGTCGGAAGTGATTGAACCATTTTTAGCCTCAACTCCGAAATCATAAATTTCCTGCTCAACCTCTGAGAATGATTTGAAGTCTACTGCTCTTATCACTGGTACTAATAAACCTTGCGGTGCACCTAAAGCTATACCTAAGTCAATACGGTTATGATATATAATATCACTGCCATCAATTTCTGAATTAATTATAGGTATTTCTTTTAAGGCAATAGCAACTGCTTTACAAAAAAAAGACATAAACCCAAGCTTAATATTAAACTTTTTTTCAAAATTATCTTTATTACTTTTTCTAATTTTAATTATATTTGACATATCAACTTCATTAAATGTAGTTAACATTGCAGCTGTATTTTGAGCTGATTTTAATCTCTCTCCCATAGTACGCTGTAGCCTTGTCATAGGGACTCTAGTAGAATTTTTAGCACTTATTGACGCCTTATTATTTGAAACATCTATTACCTTATCTTGACTGATAAACACACCTGTTCTTCTCTGACTAGGAGATAAGTTTTCTCCACCTATTAATTCTTGCAAATCATTTTTAGTGATTTTATTTCCTGCTCCTGATCTTTTAACATCGATAGTAAATATATTTTCAGGAACAAGATTTTTTTCTTCTTCTTTATTCTTGTTTAAATCGTCAATATTTTCTTCTATTATTTCTTTAACTTCTTG
>CAWVYV010000100.1:0-4467 GCA_963934475.1 uncultured Alphaproteobacteria bacterium
AAAAAATGGAAAAAATATCAATGGTAAAAATGTTAGTATAAACATTATATTTATAAAAGATATCAAGTGTGATTCTTGAGAAATAAGGTTAATAAAAAAATTTGTATCATTCATATTTAATGGATATATATTATAATTATGTAGTAAGCCTTCATTTTGATTGTAATTATTTTTAACTCTATAACTTAATTCAGACATACTAGTTTTGTAAAACCTATCCATTAAAATTACAATTATAGCAATTGCAACAGCCGAGCCAAGGTTTCTTATAAATTGAAATAAGCTAGCTCCGTGATCTCTAAGTTTTCCAGGAAGAGTAACATATGTTGCAGTTGCTAGTGCAGGATAAAAAAGACCTATTCCTAGACCTCTAATTATTCCATTTGTCATCATCATGCTCATAGTTACTTCTGAATTCCATAAGGTCATATAATATTGACCTATCATGTAAGCCAATAAACCGATAATCATAAAGCTTTTATAATAACCATAGGATAAAAGTCTTGAAGCTATTAAAGTCCCAGTCATTCCGCCAAGCCCACTAGTTGCTAGAATTATACCTATTGCATCTATAGGATAACCGCCTATTGAGGATAAAAAATCAGGCATTAAAATAAAAGGAGGGACTAGAAGTAACCCAAATAAAAAGACAAAAATTAACCCACCTATATAGTTTGAATCTAAGAATAATTCTTTAGGAAATAATGTTTTACTTTTTGAAAAGTAAAGTAAGAAAAACAGAAATAAAAATATGCATGCTGATATAGTTAAATTTATAATTAAACGAGAAGAAAACCAATCTAGTATTTGTCCTCTATCAAGTACAAGCTGCATACAAGATGCTCCTATAGCTAAAAAAATAAAACTAAAAAATGCAAATTTTATGTTTTTATTTATTTTATTTGCTTCTAAGCTTACATATGTACCTATAAAAGCAACAACCCCAATAGGGATATTTATTAGAAATACCCATCTCCAGCTATAGTTTTCTGCAAAATACCCTCCTAAAAGAGGTCCAATAAGAGGCCCAATTAACAGCCCTAAAGTCCACCAAGATAAAGCTTTCCCCCTTTCTTTACCTGGAAAAGCATTGATAATAATAGATTGGCTTAGTGCAACTAACGGAGCACTAAAAACACCTTGTAGGCCTCTAAATATCAGTATTTGATCTAAATTTTGAGATAAGCCAGATAAGGCTGAAAATATTGAAAAACCTGCTATACCTATCAAATAAATATTTTTTCTACCAAATTTTTCTGATAAAAACCCTAAAAGAGGAATACAGATAGCAGTAGAAATTGAGTATACTGTTATAATCCAAGCAATTTCTATTTTACTAGCAGAAAAGAAGCCTAGCATTTTTGGTAATGCTACAGATATACATGCTAAATCGACCGTAACTAATGCTGTCGCAAGACACGCAAATAATAAAATATAGTTCTTGTTTCCTTTAAGATTATAAAACATTTTTATTAATATTACCTACCTTATAATCATAATAGAGCTATGTATTAGTTATTACTTTTTTTATATAGCTTTGTTTATTTTTATTGTATTGATTTTATTAAATAACAGCTATGTCATTTTTAATGGAAACCATCTTATGAATTTATTTAAAAATTTTATTATAAAGATATTGTATTTTTTTGTTTCATTAATTTTTGTTATAAAAATTGCTTATTCAGAAGAAAATATAATGAAAAGATCAAATATTCTTTTTGATGAAGGTAAGTATATGGAGGCTGTAGATATTGCTTCAGAAAATTCTTTTATTGAATCATACATATTTCGTGCAAAGACTTTATCAATATATGGACATTTTTTATTAAAAGGAGAGAAGGCAATTACAGTTTTTAAAGAGGCTAGAGGATATGCTGAACATGCTTTAGAAATGGACATATATAATGATGATGCGCATGTAGAAGCTGCTCATGCCATGGGCAGGTATAGTCAGCTAATAGGTGTTTTAAGTGCTTTAAAGCAAGGTTATGCAGAAAAAATTGAGTTTCATTTAGATGAAGCTATTAAATTAAATCCAAGTAATGTATCTGCGCAAATTGCAAAAGGTACTTGGAATGCTGAAATAGTAAATAAAGCTGGTTTTATGGCAAAATTTTTATATGGAGCTACTTCTGATCTTGCACGAGAGCATTATAAAAAAGCTTTAAATTTAGATAGCAATAATATTGGAGTTATTTATGAAGCTGCAAATGGTTTAATTTTGTTAGATGAAATTGAAGATATAACGTATGCTAAAAAGCTTTTAATTAATGCATTAGGTATAAAACCTATAAATCATTTGGATAAAATGTATTTAAATAAAGTAAAAGCTTTAATAGATAGTTTGTAATTATTATTATAAATAACCTCTCGCATCTATTTCCCATGTATCATCTATTTCATTGTTGGTTATTACTTTACAGTTATTATATAAGTTTACAGTGGGATCACAATGTGAGGGCTGAATGAAAATAATTTCTCCTAATTTTGGTGGTTTTTTACAATTATTAGGTATAGTTATTTTACCATGCTCGTCACCCATAAAGCTATATTTAGAACCGATTAGAAATTCCCCTGATGGTACAGGTAGAAGCTTTGAACCTGTAGATAAAGCTTTTAAGCCAGCATCTATGATTAAATTATTTTTATCTATAATACTAATAATTGAGGAAGCTACAAACAACCCTGGTTTATATGGGTTTGGTTTTGTTTTATAAATAGATACTTTATCATATTCAGCATCACTATATATGTAACTACCGGGTTGAAGTTCAGTATATAGTTTGCTTTTAGCATCAATATCGTGAGAACCTGTACCTCCACCAGAAATAATTTTTGGAGATAAGTTTACTTTTTTTAAGTTAGTAATAATTTTGTTTAGATATTCATGACGTATAGTGGTTTCAATTTTTCTTTCTATATAATTATCAATATGTTGTATGTCGCCAGCGTAGGCCGTTATTCCTATATAATTAAGCTTTTTGTGAGAATTAATTTGGTCTGCAATATTTATAATTTCTTTAATAGATCTTACACCTGTTCTTGAAGTTTTATTACTTCCAATTTTCATAATGTCACAGTCTATTAATACATTAATATTATTTTTTAAATTTTTAGAAATGCTTTCAAGATATTTAATTGAAATAGAATTATCAACAATCATCATAAAGCTTTTAGATGATACAATAAGCTTTTTAAGGCGCTCTTTATCATGCTCGTTAGTAATTGGTGTAGTTAAAAGAACACCTTTAATTTTATTTTTTACCATTACTTCAGCTTCATACAAAGTTGCCACACATATACCTATTGCTCCATTTTCTAATTGAAGCTTGGCTATATTAGATATTTTATGAGATTTTGCATGGGGCCTTATATTAATATTATTTGCAGTTGAATATTTTGACATTGTTTTAATGTTTTTTAAAAGACATTTTTTATCAATAATCAGAGAAGGAGTATGTATTTTAATATTTTTATTAATCATATTTTTATATTTCTTTAAATATATAAAATATTAACATTATTTTTAATAAAAGTATTTGATAATTTTTTATAAAAGAGTTTAAAGTACTAAATACTGGGAGTACTTTAAATGAAATTAACTAAATTAATATTAATATTACTTATTAGTATTACATTATTTTCTTGTGAGAAAACTGATGATAAAATTTCTAAAAATAAAATTAATGAATCTAAAAATATTAGTATAAAAATGGCTGCTGCTTTTCCTTCTAGCTTAATCATATTAGGAGAAACTGGATTGAAGCTAACAAAAACAATCAATGATGTGTCAGGTGGCAAAATTAATATTAAATATTATGAACCTGGAGCATTAGTTCCTGCTATGGAAATATTTGATGCAGTATCAACTGGAAGTGTTGATGCTGGTTGGGCTTCGCCTGCTTTTTGGGCAGGGAAGGTTCCCGCTTTACAATTTTTTACAACATTTCCTTTCGGTCCAAATCCAAGTGAATATTTAGCATGGCTTAGATATGGAGGAGGCAACATAATTTTCCAAGAAATATACCATAGGCATAATATCCATTCTATTCATTGTATGGCAATTTCTCCAGAAGGTTCTGGTTGGTTTAGAGAGGAAATTAATAGTGTAGAAGATTTAAAGGGATTAAAAATGAGGTTTTTAGGTCTTGGAGCTAAAGTAATGGAAAAATTAGGAGTATCCACTCAGCTTCTAGCCGGTGGCGATATATATCCTGCACTAGAATTAGGAACTATAGATGCTACTGAATATGGAATGCCAGCTATGGATTTAGAATTAGGTTTTCATGAAATTGCAGAAAATTATTATTTTCCTGGTTGGCATCAACCTGCAAGTTTAGGCGAACTTATGATAAATTTAGATTTGTGGAATTCCTTATCCTTAGCGCAAAAAACACAAATTGAAGTCACATGCGGAGAAATGTTTCTAGACAGTTTAGCAAAAAGCGAGGCAGTTCAAGTTGAAGC
>CAWVYV010000101.1:0-4394 GCA_963934475.1 uncultured Alphaproteobacteria bacterium
GCAGGATCTGGTGGAGTAAGAGCTGCTAGAATTGCAGCAAACCATGGGGCTAAAGTTGCAATTATAGAAAGTGTTCGTGTGGGAGGCACATGTGTTCTTAGAGGATGTGTGCCAAAAAAACTTTTAGTCTATGGAGCACACATAGCACATGATATAGAGGATGCCGCTGGGTTTGGGTGGAATATAGGTTCTATTGAGCATGATTGGTTAAAGCTTATTAATGCTAAAGATAATGAGTTAGATAGACTAAATAATATTTATTTAGGTTTATTATCTAAAGTTGAGATTATCGATGGTTTTGGAAAAATTGTTAGTAATAATGAAGTCGAAGTAAATGGTAATATTATCAAATCTAAAAAAATTTTAATTGCTGTTGGTGGGAAACCATTTCTACCTGAAATAAGGGGTATAGATTTATGTATTAATTCTGATCAAGCGTTAGATTTAAAAAGCTTACCTAAAAAAATTATTATTAATGGTGGTGGCTATATAGCTTTAGAATTTGCTTCTATCTTTGCATCATTTGGTTCGGATGTGACTTTAATTTATAGAGGTAAAAATTTATTAAGAGGTTTTGATGCTGATATATCCAATTTAATAAAAGAGGAGTGTATAAAAAATAATATTAAAATCCTTACTGAAACTCAAATTAATTCGGTTTCTAAAACAAACAATGGTTTGTCTGTAATGCTTAATAATAAAGAAGAAATTTTTTCAAATGAAGTGATGTTTGCTACTGGTAGAATTCCAAACACAAGTGGCTTAGGGTTAAATGAATTAGGTATTAAAACTGGAAAAGTTGGTGAAATTATTGTGGATAAAAACAATAAAACTAATAAAAATAATATTTATGCTATAGGTGACGTTACAAATAGAATTAATCTTACCCCAGTTGCTATTGCTGAAGGACAAGTTTTTTCTGATAATTTTTTTGGTGGTATGTCTAAAGTTTGTGATTATGATAATGTTGCATCTGCTGTTTTTTCACAACCTGCTATAGGCGTAGTAGGGTTAAATGAATTAGAGGCAAGTAATTTATATGCTAATGATGGAGGGATAGAGGTTTTTAAAACTTCTTTTAAACCTATGAAACAGACGCTAGGTGGAAGAGATACTAAAATTTTTATGAAAATGATTGTTTGTAAAAAAACTAATAAAGTTGTCGGAATTCACGGTATTGGTGATGAGATGCCAGAGATTATTCAAATATGTTCTGTAGCTATTAAAGCTGGAGCAACTAAAGATGATTTTGATAATACTATGGGTATTCACCCTACAGCTGCAGAAGAATTAGTTACTCTAAAATAGATTTTTATGTATTTAAAGCTTGTAAATAACTATTACAAACAGTAATCATAATGCTCAATATTATTTATTTAAGTATTTTAGGTGGTTAAGTTATGAATTCTGATTGGAATATAGATTCTTGGAGAAACTTTCCTGTAAAGCATCAACCTACGTATGGTGACACTAATGTATTAAAAAATACAGAAGAAAGATTAAAGTCTCTTCCTCCATTAGTATTTGCTGGAGAAGCTAGAACCTTAAAAGAAAAGCTTGCAAGTGTATCTGAAGGTAAAGCTTTTTTATTGCAAGGAGGAGATTGTGCGGAGTCATTTGCGGAGTTTAATGCTGATAACCTCAGGGACACTTTTAGATTAATATTACAAATGGCTGCTGTTTTGACGTATGGTGCATCTTTACCTATTGTTAAAGTAGGCAGGTTAGCTGGACAATTTGCTAAGCCTAGATCGGAAGCTACTGAAAATAGAGATGGCATTGCACTTCCTTCTTATTTAGGGGATATCATAAATGGTATTGAATTCACAAAAGAGCAAAGAGCGCCTGATCCAGAAAGAATGATTAAAGCTTATAGTCAAGCAGCGTCAGCTTTAAATTTATTAAGGGCTTTCTCTACTGGTGGATACGCTGATTTACATGAAGTTCATAGATGGAATTTAGATTTTTTAGAAGGTAGTGCTCAAGATAATAAATACCGTATAATTGCGGATAGAATTGGCGAATGTTTAGATTTTATGAAGGCTTGTGGTATTAATAAAAATACTGCAGGGTTAATATCTACTGTAGATTTTTTTACTTCTCATGAAGCATTATTATTAAGTTATGAAGAAAGCTTAACAAGAGTAGATAGCTTAACTGGCAAATATTATGATTGTTCATCTCACATGTTGTGGATTGGAGAGAGGACTAGATCTTTAGATGAAGCCCATATAGAGTTTATGAGAGGAATTGGTAACCCTATAGGGGTAAAAATTGGTCCGACAACAAGTACTGATGATATCATTAATTTAATAAACAAATTAAATCCAGAAAATGAAGCAGGTAAGTTGACATTAATATCTCGAATGGGAAAAGATAAAATAGGTAATATATTGCCTAATTTAGTAAGAAAAGTTGATAGTGAAGGTATGAAAGTAGTTTGGTCATGTGACCCAATGCATGGAAATACATTTAAAGCACAAACAGGTTATAAAACTAGAGCATTTGATAATATTATGAGTGAGGTAGAACAGTTTTTTCAAATTCATAGGTCTGAAGGCACTTATGCTGGAGGAATCCATTTAGAAATGACTGGTCAAGATGTTACGGAATGTGTAGGGGGTGCTCAAGAAATAAAAGAAGAAAACTTGGGAGATAGGTACCATACTCATTGTGACCCTCGGTTAAATGCAAGTCAAGGCTTAGAACTTGCCTTTAGACTTTCTGAAGAGTTAAGTAAGTACAGATAGCTCTTTACATTATATATTTATTGTAAACTGAGCTTCTGAGAAATATTTTACTAAATTAGATCTTATAACATTATTAGATACAGCATATGTTGTAGACAAACCATCTGCTAATGTAGCAGAGTTGGCAATTACTGTGGTTTTTGAAGGAATATTTAAAGCAGAAGTATAAGTATTTGGATTAAACAAATGACTTTTATTATTTGGAAGTATTGTGCTACCAGCTTCACTTACAGAAAACCCTTTATTTGTAATATCTATATAACTATTATTTATATTTAGTGTCCATTTTTTATTTTCTGGCGCTAATCCTGACGCTTTACCTTCTCCAAAATTTATTAAATGGTTTTTTATTCCTGAATTTAATAATATTTCGTGAATTCTATCAGTTAAAATACCTTGTGCTAATGAATTAAGTGTTATCTCAGTATTTTTATTTAATAATGATATTTTATTTTTAGAAATAGCTATATTCTCAAACCCTATACCATCAGAAATAACTTTTTTTCCAGAAGAATACGCATTCCATATAGGTTGGACAGTTATATCAAAAGAACCTTTACTTATACTAAAAAATTTTTCAGAAAGATATATTGCATTTAATAGTTCTTTATCTGGGTTTATTAGGCTTTTTGTTTTATTTAATAAATTAATTTTACTAGAGGCATCTTGTAAATAAAATATTTTATCTAATCTATCTATTTCTGAACTAACCATTGTTAGAATTTTTTCTAAATGATTTTTATTTTTAGTATAAACCCTCATCTCTACTGGGTTACCTAGTGCCAAGCCTTTCCAGTGATAATTGTATATATTTTTATTAGCAAAACTAGAATATGGAAGTATACCAATAGCACTTGCTGTTATTTTAATAATATTTCTTCTTGTTATAATATTTTGCATATTAAGCTACTTTAACTTTAAGTTTTTCTATTTTAACTAAAGGAGGGCATCTTTTAGTATCCACATATTCTAATTGACAATCTAAACATCTGAAACATTCGCTCATAATAATTTTCCCCTTATCCTTACCTTGCGAAGGTATAGCATTTACTGGGCAAGACGTTGAGCACAAATTACAAGGGCTACCACATTCTTCTCTTCTTTTAAGGTTATCAGTAATTCTTAATTTACCAATTACTGCTAAACCAGCACCTAAAGGGCAAATAAACCTACAAAAACCTCTTTCCATAAAAGCGCTTAAACATAAAAGTGCAACAGCATAACTAACATAAGGTATTCCACGATTAAAATGTCTCATTATAGCTGTTTTAAAAGGCTCTACTTCAGCTAATGTAGAAGCAGTTTCCATAGATATAAATGACATACCAATAATAGTAACTAGAATAAAATATTTTAGAGTCCATAATTTAGTGTAATATTTTTCTGGAATTTCTTTTTTCTTTATACCTAAGTTTTTAGCAATCCATCCAATTAATTCTTGTAATGCACCAAATGGACAAAGCCACCCGCAAAACAACCCTCTTCCTAATATTAAAGCAGAGACTATTGTGAATACTAAGATAATAAATATTAAAGGGTCTATTATAAAATAACTTAAGTCTGCACCAGTTATAGGAATTCTTATTATAGATAAAATATTAAAAATTGATAATTGTGCACCTGCATACCATCCAATCCAAATTA
>CAWVYV010000102.1:0-4348 GCA_963934475.1 uncultured Alphaproteobacteria bacterium
CAAAAAGAGGATTAAAAGCTGATTGGTATGCGACTATGAGAATTAATATGGAAGCAAAATTACTTAAAAAATATAAAAGCTCCAGAAATATATTTTTTGAAGATGGTTTGCCCATTGTTAGTGAAGACCCAACTAATTTAAAAAGTATTAAAAATATAGGCTTGTATAATTCTTATTGTTTATTAAGAGACGAGGGGCCTGAAACTTTTTACACAGGAGAATTATCGAAGATTTTAATAAAAGATTTTAAAGAAGCAAATTCTTACCTAACGCATGAGGATTTATCAAGTTATAAAAGTGAATTAAATACAAGTAAAAAAACATTATACCGTAGCTCTGAAATACATGTTGCTCCAGGCTTGAATGCAGGACCATCTTTGATTGATGCTTTAAATTATTTAGAAAAAAACTGGAGTGCAAAAGATGAAAATCCTGATAAATATGCATATGAAAAATACTATAAGGCACTAGAATTTTCTTATGAAAAAAGATTAAGAGAAATGGGGGAACCAAAAGAAAATTCTTGTACCACGCATTTATCTGTAGTTGATAAAGACGGTAATATGGTCTCTTTAACTCAAACACTATTATCTGTTTTTGGAAGTAGAGTTGTACTGCCTAAAAGTGGTATATTAATGAATAATGGGATAATGTGGTTTGATCCTAGACCAGGTAGACCTAATTCCTTAAGCGCAGATAAAAAGCCATTATCTAATATGTGTCCTACTATAGTCTTAGATAAGTCGGGAAAGAAAATAGCTTTAGGAGCCTCTGGTGGTAGAAGAATATTTCCAGCAGTATTTCAAACTATTTCATTTCTAATAGATTATAATATGAGCTTAAATGATGCGTTTAATGTTCCTAGGATAGATTATAGTGGAGAAAATAGAATACTGGTTAATGAAAACTTAAATCAAGATATAATCAATAGCTTAAATAATTATAAGGAAACAGTTGATGTACCTGATTCAGTTTTCTCTCATTTATTTGCAGCGCCAAATGCTGTAATGACTCATTCTAATGGTAATAAATATGGAAATGCATATGTTCCATCTCCATGGAGTTCTGCATTGTCATCAGAATAAATATTTTTCTATTATGTCCAAATTAGGTTCTGCTCCAAGACCAGGTCCATTAGGTATGAAAATTCTCCCATCTTTATCAATATTACTTACTCCATCATAAAGGTCCGCCTTTAAATCAACATATAATCTCTCTATTTCACTTTCTGGAGTTAAAGCTCCAATTACTTGAAGAGTAGCCATAAAACCCGGACCAAAGTATGGTGAATGAGGAACTACCCTACAATCATTCTTTTTTAATGCAGCAATTTTTATAATTTCTGATATTCCTCCAACTTTAGTAACACTTGGTTGTAATATGTCTGCAGTTTTATTAGAAATCATTTCGTCAAATTGATATGCTGTACAGGCATTTTCGCCAGAAGCTATTGTAAGACCTTGTTCTCTCAATTTAGAAAGACCAGAATAATTTTCTGGAGGCCATAGAGGCTCTTCTAACCAATATAGTTTTGCTTCCTTTAATGTGTCTATAATTTCTTCCATATGGTCTTCAGACCATACGCAATTTACATCAACCATTAGTGCCGTATCTCCAATAGCATTTCTACTGGCTTGAATTGGTGCCATAGTGTTTTCATGAAGTTTAATGATATCATAGCCTTCGTTTTTTGCTTCTAATGAGACTTTTGCCGTGGCTTCGGCATTATCATATAGAAATAAGCTCGCATAGGCTGTAAGAGATTGAGTTTTTAAGCCTCCAAGTAATTCTGCAATAGATTTATTTTCAGCTTTTCCTAGTATATCCCAAAGTGCAATATCTATTCCAGATAGAGCAAACATGGTTATGCCATAACGACCAAATATATGAAGTTTTAGGTGAAGTTCTTTATTAATAATTTCTATATCATTTTTACTTTCAATAGTTCTTCCAATTAATAAAGGAATAATCATAGAGTGTAGTGCTGCTTTCGTTGTTTCAATTGAAGTGTATCCAAAAGCTTCACCCCAACCAATTATACCTTTATCAGTTTCTATTTTAATCAGAAGAGTTCTTAATTTATTTTTATCAGATATAGCAAATGAAGATTCTGGGCCTGGATTTTCAAAAGGCAGACCTATAGTTATTGTCTCTATTTTAGTGATTTTCATATTATTCCTTTATGAATTTTGGAGGATGCATTTTAAATATTTCTTCATTTAATTCAGCTCCCCATCCTGGTTTATTAGGAACTATCAGGTCCCCATTTATTATTTCTGGCTTCCATGTTAAAATATCATCTTTCCACGGAACATCATCGGGGTCTATTTCCATTACTCTAAAGTTTGGAACAGCAGCACAAAAATGGGCACTCATTAATGTAGATAGGTTTCCATAAAAATTATGAGGAGCAACGTTTGTTTCATAAGCTTCAGCCATTGCTGCAATTTTCATTCCTAACCATATGCCATTCCATGGGATATCAATAATGGCAACATCCATGGAAGCATTTTCAAAAAAAGGTCTAAATTCTCTGATTCCAAATAAAGATTCACAAGATGCAATAGGTGTATTATTTGCATCTCTAATTCTTCTTAAACCTTCAGGGTGGTACAAATCAATTTCAAACCATGCTAACTTAAGGTCATCAAGTGCTCTAGTAATTTGTAAATAACCTTCAGTTTTAAAATTAAAATTTAGATCAAGGTGAATGTTCATATCGTCTCCTGCTCCTGACCTTAAAGCATCTATTTGTTTCTTTAAAGCATCAATAATATGACTATCAACATTTAGTTCTGGCCAGCCTGACTTTCCTGCAAACCCCTGCATTTCCAATATAGGTGTTTCTCCAAAAGAGAATATATTAGTTTTAAGACCTTTATAACCTGCATTTTTTACATCTTTTCCCAGTTGCTTTAGGTCTTCTAATGACCTTACTTGAGGCTTTTGCATAATCTTAGATAGTTCTTCTGAAATTCTATATGTTCCACAATGAGACCAATATAAAGGAAGTTTATGCCTAATAGCTCCTCCTAATAATGTATGGACAGGTACATTTAAATATTTACCTTTTATATCAAGTAAAGCATTTTCAATTGCAGCGATAGCTTGTTGTGCAATTCCTCCTGGAGCTTGTCTAGAAGATGCATATAAATACTGATGTACTTTTTCATGACAAATTGGGTCTTGATTTATTATTTTTTCCATAAACCTTCTAATAATTATACTAAGACCGGGGCTTCCATAGCATTCGTTATATTCTGATATTCCAGATATTCCTTCATCTGTATTAATTTTAAGAAATGAAAAATCTCTCCAACCAGCATTACAATGTAAAATTTCACAATTTATTATTTTCATAACTACCCCTAATTTATAAATAATTTTTATATTTTAATTTGATTATTATAATTATAACTGTCAATAAACTTGAAATATTTTTTATTAACCCCCACATAACATTTATATATTTTAAATTAAATTATAGGAAAACTTTAATGACTAAAGAAACATTTACTTTTCAAGCTGAAGTCGGAAAAATCTTAGATATTGTTGCACATTCGTTATATAGTGAGAAGGAGGTTTTTTTAAGAGAGTTGATTTCAAATGCTTCTGATGCATGTGATAAGCTTAGGTATGCATCTATTGCAGACGCTTCTTTATTAGATAAAAATTCTGAATTTAAAATAGAAATAGAAATAGATAAAAAAAATAAAATTTTTAATCTAAGTGATAATGGCATTGGTATGACCAAGGAAGAATTAATTGAATCTTTAGGAACAATTGCTAAATCAGGTACACAATCATTTATGGAATCTTTAGAGGGCAAAGAAGATAAAGATGTTAAAGCATCATTAATTGGCCAATTTGGTGTAGGTTTTTATTCAGCTTTTATGGTTTCTGATAAAATAATAGTTGAAAGTAAAAAAGCAGGTTCTTCAGATGCTTGGTCATGGACTTCTGATGGAAAAGGTTCTTTTGAAATAGATAGTATTGAAAAGCAAACTGTAGGAACAAAAATTATACTATCTATAAGTGATAAAGATAAAGAATATTTAGAAGAAGATAAAATAGAAACAATTGTAAAAAAATATTCTGATCATATAGCGCAACCAGTTACCTTAAAAGCCTCTAAAAAAGATGAAAAAGATAAAGTTTTAAATAATGCCTCAGCTTTGTGGACAAGAGATAAAAAAGATATAACAGAGGATCAATACAAAGAATTTTACCATCATGTTGGAATGGCTTATGATGATCCATGGTTAACATTACATAATAAAGCTGAAGGCCTTATTAGTTATACTAATTTATTATTTATTCCATCAAACAGACCTATGGATATTTTTAA
>CAWVYV010000103.1:0-4318 GCA_963934475.1 uncultured Alphaproteobacteria bacterium
TATTATCTTTTAACTAATAATAAACAAATGTCTACAAACGCAGAAAAGAGACTATACGCTATTCAATCTTTAGAAGGGCTTGGGGCAGGTTTTAGCTTAGCTGCGCATGATTTGGACATAAGGGGCGCAGGAAACCTATTAGGTGATGAACAATCTGGGCAAATAAAAGAAGTAGGTATTAATTTATATCAACAATTACTTAATGAGGCAGTATCTGATATTAAAGGAGAGACATATATTGCTAATGAGTTTGTACCACAAATTAATCTTCAAGCTCCAGCATTAATTCCTGAGGATTATATATTAGATCTTAGTTTAAGGCTTCAGCTTTATAGAAGGTTAGGAAATATTAATGATGATAATGAATTCGAGTCTTTTACGATAGAGTTAATAGATAGATTTGGTCTAATCCCTAAAGAATTAAACTATTTAATCAGAGTAATGAAAATAAAAAGAAATTGTATTAAAACGGGAATACAAAGAATTGATAGTGGTATCAATGGTGCTACACTTGAATTTATGAATGATGGGCATATTAATCCTGAAAAATTTATAACTTGGATACATAATAATAAAAAAGATATTAAAGTTAGGTCAGATAAAAAAGTAGGGCTTCTTTATAAATGGTCATCTATAGATGAAAGATTAGATATAATTGAAGGATTAACATCAGAAATTGTAATGCTGGTTAGTAATTAATTTTTTTCTTCTAATAAACAAGTTTCAAATATTTTTTCAAATACTTGGCTTTCTTGCGCTCCAGATACTGCATAATTATCATTAATAATAAAAAATGGAACACCACTTATTCCTCTATCCCTAGAAGTTGTATCAGATTTTTGAACGTTTTCTATTAAATCTTTTCTTTCAGTAAAAATTTGTTTTGAGAAATTAAGTATATTGTTTTTATTTGCCAATTCTAATAATATATTGCTCTCTCCTATATTTTTACCTTCAATAAAAAAAGCATTAAATAATTCTTCTGAAATTTTATTTTGTAAATTTTGTTCTTTGCTGAATTCAATTAACATATGAGCATTAAAAGAATTTGGCATAGTTGTAATTTTATCAAAATTAAATTTAATATTGGAAGATATACCAGCTAATTCAATATTTTTATATATTTCATCTGCTCTATTTTCACCTCCAAATTTAGAGTTTAAATATAATTTTCTTTCCATGCCCTTACTCGGCATAGTGGGGTTCAATTGAAATGCATGCCAATTAATATCAAATTTATGGTTTTTAAATTTATTTAACGCCTCATCTAACCTCTTTTTCCCTATAAAACACCACGGACAAACAGCATCAGAAATAATATCTACTTTAATCATTTAATACCTTAATTATTAATTAATTTAATGTTATATCTCTAACATATTTAATGCTTAAAATAAATAAAGGATATAAAATGTCTTCTGCTTCGGATAAAATTTTGAAAAGTTTTAATCTTAATGGGGAAATAGCTCTTGTTACAGGAGCCTCTAGGGGGCTTGGCAGAAGGTTTAGTTATGTGCTTAGTGCAATGGGAGCAAAAGTAGTTTTAGCAGCAAGAAATAAAGATAAACTTATTGAGACAGAAAAATATATTAAAGAATCTGGTGGAGAATGTATATCTGTAAATATGGACGTTAATGATGAGAAATCTGTTAATAAAGTTTTTGATACAGTAAGGGATATATATGGTGAGATTTCAATATTAATTAATAATGCAGGTATTGCTGTTTCAAAATCTTCTCTGAATACTACGATGGATGATTGGGATAATGTAATGAATACAAATTTAAGAGGTGTATTTATGTGTTCAAAAATTTTTGCTAAATATTTAGTTAGTAATAATAAATCAGGAAAAATTGTTAATATTTCTTCTATAGCAGCAGAGAAAGTACTTGGTCAACGCCTCTCGTCTTACTGTGCTTCTAAAGCAGCAGTGAGTCATCTTACTAGAACTTTAGCCAATGAATATGCAAAACATAATATACAAGTTAATGCTATTGCACCTGGTTATATATTAACTGATTTGAATAAATCTTTTTTTGAGACTGACGAAGGTAAAAAAATGATAGAATTAATTCCTCAAAAGCGAATTGGTTTTGCAGAAGAGTTAGATGGGGCATTACTTTTA
The DNA here is from genome assembly GCA_963934475.1 of uncultured Alphaproteobacteria bacterium. Lineage (GTDB taxonomy): Bacteria > Pseudomonadota > Alphaproteobacteria > TMED109 > TMED109 > TMED109. The sequence continues at coordinate 2,126 of CAWVYV010000103.1, forward strand.
TTGTGTTCAGGTGCAGGATCTTTTATGACAGGAAGTATTATTAAAGTAGATGGTGGGCATGTTATTGGTTAGCTATTACTAATTAATTTTATCTCTACGACTAGTCCTGGATTATTATTAGATAGTAAAATAGTTGATTTGTGTAGCTTGATTACTGCTTTAACCATACTTAAGCCCAGTCCATTCCCATCAGTTTGTCTATGTTTTTCAAGCCTTACAAATCTATCAAAAACTTTACTATAATCATTTTCATCAATACCTTCTCCATTGTCCTTAAAGTATAAAGAAATAAGATTATTATTTTTAATTAAAGATATTTGGATTGTTTTTTTCTTATTTACTGTATATTTGATTGCATTATCTAGTATATTAGTAAAAGCTTGTGTTAATAAAATTTTGTTACCCACAAGTTCTATATTTTCCTGAATATTAGATTTAAATTCTATATCATTATCTTCAAAAACAGGAGAATAAATTTCTATTAGTGATTTTATTGACATTGATAAGTTAAAAATTTGAAAATCTTGTTTTTTTTCACTTTCAAAACTTGCTATATCAAGTAAGGCATTAAAAATTTTTATTAAATTATCGGCTTCAATGATAGCATCTTCTATATACTCTCTACTTTTTTTGTTTATAACTTTTACAGAAGCTAGTTCAAGATTACCTTTTAACTTAGCCAAAGGTTTCTTTAAGTCATGAGCAATATTGCCAGAAATATTTTTAGAGCTTTCAATCAATTCATCTATTCTTTGTAACATTCTGTTTACATTGGTAGAAATCTGTTTGTGCTCATTATTAATCTTCTTATTATTTATTCTTCCATTTAGGTCATTGTCAGTTATTTTTTGTATAGCGGTATTTAATATATTTATTTTTGTTAAGCTATACCTACCTAATAATGCACTGCCAATTATACCTGCTATAATTATAAATATAATTGTGAATATTATTAACTTTATTAAGGCATTTAAAATTAATACTTCAGGCTGAATATCTCTTCCAACAAGTAATTTAGTTCCATTTTTAAATACAATTATTTTAGCTCTACTTGTATGTGTTATTACTTCAGAACCTAAAGCCCTACTTATTTCAAAGTTAATATACCCTTCTTTATTTTTTTCTTTTTCTGGCCAAGAATTAAGGTTTCCAGCTAATTTTTTATAGAACTGATCTGTTGCTAAATATATAGCTGTATTTTGATTTTTAGAGCGTTGATTAATTGTCAGTATTAACTCATTTGTTCCATATTTTACATACGTGTTTATTAAATATTTATATTCAATATTTATAACTCTATTGTTTTCTTTTTCCATTACTTTAAGAGTGAATTCATATACTGCAATAGATAATACTATAAGTATAAAAACAAAAAATATAGAGAATATTAGTACTGTTTTTGCAGTTAATGCTTTAAAATAATTAAAGAACATTAATAATTTACTGACTATTATATTGGATGCTATAACCTGCACCCCTAATAGTTTTTAATAGTTGAACTTCATGATCTTTATCAATCTTTTTTCTTAACCTACTAATATGTACATCAATAATATTTGTTTGTGGGTCAAAATGTAAATCCCATACTTTTTCTAAAAGCATTGTCCTTGTAATTAATTCATTTGAGTTTTCCATCAATACTTCCAAAAGTTTATATTCTTGAGGTTGAAGATTAATGTTAATTGAATTTCTTGTCACTTTTCTATTACGCTTATTTAAAACAAGATCATGAACTTTTAACAAATCAACATGGCTTTTTGGGTTTTGTCTTCTGTTTAAGGCTTCTATTCTTGCTATTAACTCTGAAAAAGAAAAAGGTTTAGTTAAATAATCATCTGCTCCAGCTTTTAAACCTTTAACTCTGTCATCTACCTCTCCTAGTGCGGATAAAAATAATACAGGTGTTAAAATTTTATTATTTCTAAGTTTTGTAACTATAGTTAATCCATCTATTCCAGGCAACATTCTGTCTAAAATGATTATGTCATGTTCATTTAAATATCCTGCATCAAGACCATCATTACCATTAGAAAAAGAGTCTACTGTATAGTTCATTTCCTTTAATCCTTTTTGAATAAAGGATAAAGTCGATAAATCATCTTCAATTAATAAAATTTTCATAATAAGCACACTTAATAATTAATAATATATTTAAATCTATCATTTTATAGATAACCCAGCAACAGGAGGAGT
>CAWVYV010000104.1:0-4300 GCA_963934475.1 uncultured Alphaproteobacteria bacterium
TATAGATTGTGCATCCACATCATGCTCTGCCTGAGATAATAAATCAGCAGCAATCCATTTAGGGTTGCTTTTATCATCAGCAATCACTAGGATTTCTGATGGACCTGCAACCATATCAATCCCTACTTTACCAAAAAGCTGTCTTTTTGCTTCTGCTACCCATGCATTACCAGGACCAAAAATTTTATTTACTGATTTTACAGATTTACTACCATAAGCCATAGCTGCAATAGCTTGAGCTCCACCTATTTTATATATATTTTCTATTCCAGAAATTTTTGCAGCTACTAATACTGCTGGATTCAAGTATCCGTTTGGACTAGGTACACACATAAAAATTTCTGGAACTTTTGCAATTTTTGCTGGTATAGCTGTCATTATTACAGAGCTTGGATAAGAAGCCTTTCCTCCAGGCACATATAAACCAACAGAGTCAAGTGCCGTCCATCTAGAACTTAAGGACACATTACTTTCATCAATATAAGTAATATCCTTTGGAGTTTGTAGTTTGTGAAAAGCACTGATTCTTTCTGCTGCTTTTTCTAGGGCAGATATAAGCTCTTTATCGCAACTATCATATGCGTGACTGATATCATTTTTACTTACAAGAATTCCCTCTTCAGCAATGTTATAATTATCATATTTAAGCGTTAACTCATTTATGGCTTTATCACCATTCTTCTCTACATTAGATACTATATTTTTTACTTGCTCAGAAATATCTACTCCAACACGTCTATTATTATAAATAAAATTGTTTAATAATGTAATAAAATTTTCATTGCTATAATTAAGAATTTTTGCCAATTAATGCCTCCTGAAAAAGACCTATTATATGACGAACATTTTCGGAACGAGTTTTAAAAGATGTTCTGTTGGTTACAAGGTGAGATGTTATCTCAACTAATTTTTCTATTTCTACTAAATTATTAGCTTTCAGTGTCATCCCTGAAGAAACTAAATCAACTATTTTATCTGCCATATCCAAAGTAGGAGCAATTTCCATAGCTCCATTCATTTTAATACAATTAATATTAACTCCTTTTTCTGCATAATATTCAGTAGTTATATTAGGATATTTCGTAGCAATTTTTAGATGCGCATTATCATTTTCAGTATAATTTTTTGGTTCGGCAATAGAAAGACGACACTTACCTATATTTAAGTCTAACGGAGCATATAATTCTGGATAATTAAATTCCTTTAACACATCTAGCCCTACAACACCAATATCAGCTCCTCCAAAAGCGACAAAGGTTGCAGTATCAAAACTTCTAACTCTAATTATCTTTAACCAAGGTAAATTAGAAGAAAACAATAACCTTCTATCTTTAGAATCAAAAAACCCTTGTTCGGGAATAATATTAGCTTTTTTCATTAACGGAACTAATTCTTCTAAAATTCTTCCTTTAGGAACAGCTATAATAATATTTTCAGACCTTATTTCACTCATATTCATCCTTTATTTCTTATAGGAACTATCGCTGGTTTTATAGGGTTTCTAACATCCTCTATATATAATTTCAAATCTTTGATACTAAATCTAATTGACGCTTTTTGATCAAAAGTAAACATCAAAACATTTTCATCATATGCTATAGAGGTTAAACTATGTAAACCTTTACTTTTTTTATCTAAAATATTCTCTACTATAAAAGAATCTACAAAATGTATCTGTATAATACATAAAACTTGAAGTAAATTTTCATCTTTAGATTCACTACACTCCCATGTAAACCTTTCTACTGACATAAAAAAAGTATTTGTTTCTTTTATAAAAATCATTTCATTATCAAAACAAATTGCTTCAAATAAACATTTTGATAAAACTTCTAAATCATTATCATCTTCAGCTCTAAGCTTTATAGGTTTATAATTAATATTGTCTATACTAAACATTTATCTAACTACACCCTTTTAATTATAGCACCACATAAAGAAAGTTTTTTCTCTAGTTTTTCATACCCTCTATCTAAGTGATATACCCGATTGATAATAGTTTCACCTTCCGCCTTTAAACCTGCTAAAATTAAAGAAGAAGATGCCCTTAAATCCGTTGCCATTACCTGAGCACCATTTAAATTATCACAACCTTTAATATAAGCTTTTACCCCTTTGACACTTATGTCTGCGCCAAATCTAACTAATTCTGCAATATGCATGAACCTATTTTCAAAAATGCTTTCCTCTATAATGGAATTACCTTTAGCTATAGTCATTAGAGCCATTGCCTGCGCTTGTAAGTCAGTTGGAAACCCTGGATAAACCTCTGTCTTAACATTAACACTTTTTATGGTATTTGGACCTTCTATTTCTATGCTATTTCTATCACATTTAATTACAGCCCCTGTTTTCTTTAAATAGGATAAAACAGTTCTTAAATACCTTTCTTCAGCATTCAATAATTTTATTTTACCTGAAGTTATTACAGCTGCCATAGCATAAGTTCCTGCTTCTATTCTATCTGGCATAACACTATGTATAAAACCTTTTAAGTAATTTACCCCTATAACTTCTATAACGTTACTATTTAATCTAATTATATTTGCACCCATTTTTATAAGGGCACAAATTAAATCATCTATTTCAGGCTCTAAAGCTGCGTTTCTAATTATTGTTTTCCCTTTAGCCAAAGACGCTGCCATAATTATATTTTCTGTCGCCCCCACACTAACTACTGGAAAAGTAATATCTGCCCCTAACAACCTACCGCCTGGAACTTTGGCCTTGATATACCCATCCTGAATATCTATTTCAGCTCCCATTTTTATGAGAGCAGAAATATGTATATCAACAGGTCTAGATCCAATTGCACAACCTCCAGGCAAAGAAACTTCTGCCTCCCCAAACCTAGTTAAAAGTGGCCCTAAAACCAAAATAGATGCTCGCATTTTACGAACTAATTCATAATCTGCGTGTGTAGAAATATTTTTATTAGGCTCTAAAATAAATAAATCATTTTTTTTATTTATTTTTATTCCTAAAGATATCAATAATTCCTTCATAGTTAAGACATCTACTAAATCAGGTACATTGCTTATTTCTGACATTTCACTTGTTAATAAGGATGCAACCAATAAAGGAAGTGCAGCATTTTTTGAACCACTTATTTGAATTGTTCCCTCTAGAGTTTTTCCTCCAAGGATTGATATTTTATCCATATTAATTTAACAATCAAAGTTTAGGTAAAGTAACACCACGTTGCTTCATATATTTTCCAGATCTTTCAAGGTAAGAAACATCACAAGCAATATCGCCTTTTAAAAACAAGAACTGACAAGCACCTTCATTAGCGTAAACTTTTGCTGGCAAAGGTGTAGTATTTGAAAACTCAAGAGTTACGTGCCCTTCCCATTCTGGTTCTAATGGAGTTACATTTACTATAATTCCGCATCGCGCATATGTTGATTTTCCTAAACAAATAACTAATACATCCCTAGGAATTTTAAAATATTCTACTGTTCTTGCAAGAACAAAGCTATTAGGAGGAATAATACAGCTATCTGACTTACGTTCCACAAACGACTCTTCCGAAAAATTTTTTGGGTCAACAAGCGCATTATTGACATTAGTAAATACTTTAAATTCATCAGCAACTCTTGCGTCATAACCATAAGATGACACACCATAACTTATAACACCTTTTTTATTTTGCTCTGCAACAAATGGCTCAATCATACCCTGTTCCACAGCCATTTTTTTAATCCAAGAATCTGGCATTATTGACATTATATAATCCTATATTTTATATTTATTTAATATTTACTATACATAAATAATATTCTCAAATATTTACTTAGTCTTTATTATTTTTTAGTTTGCGCGCTTTTAATTGTGCTTTTCTTCTTTTTAAATTCTCTTTCATTTCTAAGGCTAGACGTAACTCTTTATTTTTTAATTTTAAATTACTATTCTCTTTATTATTTAAATTCATTTGAATCCATCTTAATTAATTGTATGTATTTATTATTTAATATTAATGGTTACATAAAGATACAATAATATTTGTAAATTACTAGGGAGTTAGTCAAATTAATAACAAGGTATGGGTTAAAGGAAATACTTCTGGTATAATTGGAAAATTATTTTCTTATATTGATTTAATTTTTGTGGACCATGGAATATTTCGTTTTAAGTGGCGCTCGTTACATAAAATTTCTGAACAGACTTATAGATCCAACCAACCTTTCCCATGGCAAATATTGGCTGACAAAAATAAGCGAGGAATTAAAACTGTTATTAACCTGAGAGGAGTGAGAAATTGCTCATCATTTTTCTTAGAAAAAGAAACATGTGCAAA
>CAWVYV010000105.1:0-4100 GCA_963934475.1 uncultured Alphaproteobacteria bacterium
TTGCTTCTTCATATTCTTGTTTCAAACGATTTACTAATCCCTCAGTTGAGAGCACGTCTTTAATTGCACCAATACCTTGACCACAACCCCAAATATCTTTCCAAGCTTTTTTCTTTTCCATTCCCTCCGCACCAAAATCCATTTTACTTGGATCACTGGTAGGTAAATTATCTGGATCAAAACCAGCATTAGCTAAAGAAGGCTTCAAATAATTTCCATGAACGCCTGTAACTAAATTAGTATGAACAATATCATCAGCTGCATACTGAGTAATTGCATTTTTATAGCCATCATTAGCATTGGCTTCCTTTGTTGCTATAAATGCAGATCCAATATAACCAAAATCTGCACCCGCTGCTTCTGCAGCTAAAACAGCATTTCCAGTAGCTATTGACCCTGATAATGCTAATGGCCCTTTAAACCATTCTCTAATTTCTTGAACCAACGCAAAAGGAGAAGTTACACCTGCGTGCCCCCCTGCCCCAGCCGCAACCGCAACAAGACCATCGGCTCCTTTTTCAATAGCTTTATGAGCAAACCTATTATTAATCACATCATGTAAAACTATACCTCCATAACTATGAATAGCATCATTAACTTCTGGCCTTGCTCCTAATGAAGTAATAACAACAGGGACTTTATATTTTACACACATTTCCATATCTTTATCTAATCTAACATCATTAGATCTATGTACAATTTGATTAACCGCAAAGGGTGCTACAGTTACATCTGGATTTTTTGCCTTAAAAGTTGCTAACTCTTCTGTAATTTGTGCCAGCCAGTCATCCAATAATTCTTGTGGTCTTGCATTTAAAGCTGGGAAAGAACCCAAAACTCCTGCTTTACATTGGGCTATAACCAATTCTGGGTTAGATATAATAAATAATGGAGCGGCAATAACAGGTAGAGAAAAATTTTTTTTATTAAGTATAGAAGGTAAGCTCATTATTATATCCCAAATTTTTAATTTATATGTAATGATTAATTTATATATTATATATACTATTTTTATAAAAAGTAAGGTTTTTTTATGCAGGACGCAATCATTGCAATTGACCAAGGCACATCTTCCACAAGAGCTGTTTTGTTTGATAAAAAATTTTCAACAATTCTTATTGAACAAGAAAATATAAATACTTTATATCCTGCAAATGGATGGGTAGAGCAAGATGCAAATGAAATATGGGAAAAAACTTTATTAGTTACTAAAAATATTATTTCTTATGCAAAATCAAAAAATATTAATGTTTTATCTATAGGCATAACAAACCAAAGAGAAACTATAGTTGCGTGGAATAAAGATACAGGAAAAATTTTATATAACGCAATTATTTGGCAGGATCGCAGAACAAAAGATAAATGTAATGAGTTAATTATTAATGGATTAAATAAAACAATCAATAATAAGACAGGCTTACTTCTAGATCCTTATTTTTCGGCAACAAAAATATCTTGGCTATTAGATAATATAGATAATGCAAAGCAATTAGCTTTAAGTAATAAATTGTGCGTAGGAACTATTGATACTTTTTTGTTATTTAAATTAACCGAAGGAAAAAGTTTTTATACAGATGCAACAAATGCATCACGAACAAGTTTATATAATATTCATGACAATAAGTGGGATAATGAATTATTAGAAATCTTTAAAATTCCATTAAATATATTGCCTGAAGTAAAAGATAATATATTTGAATTTGGTATAACAAGTAAAAATATTATCGAAAAGACTATTCCTATTAATGCTATGATCGGAGATCAACAATCTGCCGCTATAGGACAAAATTGTTTTAATCCTGGTGATATTAAAGCTACATTTGGAACAGGATGTTTTATTCTAGTTAATACAGGAAAAAAACCATTAAAAAGTAAAAATAAACTTCTTAGTACCATTGCTTATAAAATTAATAATATTACTAGCTATGCACTTGAGGGATCAATTTTTGTTTCTGGATCAACTATGAAATGGCTTAGAGATGAACTGGGGATAATTAAGAATATCAATGACAGTCAATCATTAGCTGCAAGTATTAAAGATAATAATGGTGTTTATTTTGTTCCTGCCTTTACAGGGTTAGGTGCTCCTCATTGGAAACCAGATGCAAGAGGCACAATAGTTGGCTTAACAGGATCTTCCGGTAAAGCTGAAATAGTGAGAGCCGCGCTAGAAGCTGTAGCTTATCAAAGTGTAGATTTATTTGATGCAATGAAAGCGGATGGACAAAAAACTAAAAGAGTTAGAGTAGATGGAGCCATGAGCGCTAATGATTGGCTGCTACAATTTTTATCAAGTATCAGTAATGTAAGAATAGAAAAATCAGACAATGCGGAAACAACCTCTAAAGGAGCAGCTATATTAGCCTCTATAGGCTCCGGCTTATACGCCTCTATAGAAGAAACTAAGGTTTTTTGGCAATTGCATAAAAGCTTTATTCCTAATATGGAAGATGAAGTAATTAAAAAGTATAGAAATGGTTGGAATAAAGCCATAAAAAGAACTATATTGTAATACTTATTTTATTAATTTAGGATACTTCATATGCATGATCTTATTATTAAAAATGGCACTGTAATAGATGGAACAGGTTCTCCAAAAATACTTTCTGATATAGCTATAACTGATGGTATCATTTGTGAAGTAGGTAAAATATCAGAAAACTCTAAAAGAACTATAAATGCAGAAGGAAAATTAGTAACACCTGGATGGGTAGATATACATACTCATTATGATGGGCAAGCAACATGGGACCCATATCTAACTCCATCATCATGGCATGGTGTAACTACATGCGTTTTTGGAAATTGTGGCGTGGGCTTTGCTCCAGTTAAAAAAGGAAGTGAGAATTATTTAATTAATCTTATGGAAGGCGTTGAAGATATTCCAGAATCAGTCTTATCAGAAGGTATAGATTTTTCATGGGAGTCTTTTCCTGAATATTTAAATACATTGGAAAAATCAAAAAGAATCATGGATATAGGAACACAAGTTCCTCATTCTGCCCTTCGTTTTTTTGTTATGGGAGAAGATGGAGCAAACCATTTATCTAAACCAGATGAAAAACAAATTTCAAAAATGACTAGTTTATTGGAAGAAGCGCTTTTAGCAGGCGCACTTGGTGTTTCTACGTCAAGAACTACAAAACATAAATCTGCAGATGGAAATCTTATTCCTAGTTTAAGCGCAGATGATAAAGAACTAGCAGGTATAGCGGAAGCTTTGAAAAATACAAAAAAAGGTCTTTTACAGTGTAATTCAGATATGGGTCCTGGCGAAATGGAGTTATTAATTCAAGCTTCAAAACATTCTGGACAACCTTTATCTGTCCTTCTTATACAATATAATGATTTTCCTGAAAGATGGAGAGATACATTAAAACATATAGCAGAGGCTAATAAAAAAGGTATCAGCACTACAGGGCAAGTTGGAAGTCGACCTATTGGTGTATTAATGGGATTTAATACTAGTGTGAATCCATTTTCTAGTCATGAGATATGGAAAAAAATTAAACACTTATCTGGAATAGAAAGAAATAAATTAATTAATAATAATTTAGATATACGAAACAGTTTAATAAATGATATTCCAGAAAATGCTCATACTAAATGGATTAAACAAACCTTTCCTCTAACCTATCTATTAAAAGAACCTTTAAACTATGAACCTACTAAAGAGATGAGCATAACTTCTCTAGCATCAGAATTGAATAAGAGTCCTTGGGAGATAATACTTAATCATTTTATTTCTTCTGATAATGATGAATTTTTAATGCATACCTTTGAAAATTATACTCATAATAATTTAGATGTAATAGCTGAAATGCTTGAATCAGAGCATACAATTTGCGGCGTAGGTGATGCTGGTGCTCATGTAGCTACAATTTGTGATGCAAGTTATCCAACCTTTATGGTTCCCTTCTGGTCTAGAGATAGAACAAGAGGAAAATTACTAAACTTAGAGCACCTTGTATCTAAACAAACTCTAAAGACAGCACGAACCTACGGTCTAAATGATAGAGGAGCTTTATTAAAAGGAATGCGCGCTGATATTAATATTATAGATTATGACAAAATATCTTTAACTAAACCATCATTAAGTT
>CAWVYV010000106.1:0-4085 GCA_963934475.1 uncultured Alphaproteobacteria bacterium
GTAAGAGGAATAACTTTTACTTATGGTTTGGAATTATCATTAGCCTGTGATGTTACTATTGCTGCAGATAATTGTAGATTCTCTCAATTGGAGGTCCTCAGAGGAATAATGCCAACAGGAGGAGCTACAATTCGTTTTGTACAAAGAGCCGGATGGGGAAATGCTATGAAATATTTGCTATCAGGGATAGAATTTAATAGTGAAGAAGCATTAAAAATGAATATCGTTCAAGAAGTAGTGAAACCTTATGAAGTTTATACTCGCGCCAAAGAAATAGCGAGAAGTATAGCTGAAGCAGCACCTCTTGCAGTAAAAGAAACCATTAAAAATGCTAAATTAGCCCTTGAAGAAGGTAGAGAAGCCGCTGCTGCAGAGTTTGATACTGTTCAAGAAATGTTGGCTTCATCTAATGATGCTAAAGAAGGTGTAGAGGCTTTTAAAAATAAAAAAAAACCTAATTTTAAAGGTAACTAATTATAACTCCTTTTAACTACACCCAGCATTAATTATAGTTTTAATTTTTTCTTCTATCATTTTATTATCCTCGCCCTAAGTATGGTTGAGTGATAGGAAGAATTACAGAATTTAGTATATTTACATTAGGTGACATAGTTAGCATAGTTACAGCTAATTTTCCGAGATCTTCTAAAGGAATTAACCCCTCTCTCTCTGAAATCGCTTCTCTACCTTTCCATATATTTGTAGCAACATTGCCTGGATGTATCACACTTACTGCTACACCATGGTCCCTTCCATCTAATGCAAAAGCACGTGTTAGTCCTTCAATAGCAAATTTAGTAGCTGTATAAGGTGCATTTTCAGGCCTTCCCATTTGCCCAGAAATACTGCCAATGTTTATAATTCTTCCAGATTTTTGAGGAACCATAATTTTCATTGCCCCTCTTGCGCATAAAAACGCTCCGTTAAGGTTCACATCCACTACTTTTTTCCACATATCATAACTCATTTCATATGCTTTACCTCTAGCTGCCATACCTGCATTGTTGATTAAAATATTTAATTTTCCATGATTTTCCATGATTTTTTCGTAAACATTGTTAACTTGAGATTCATCTGTAACATCACATACAAGAGTATCGACACCTGCACCTAACTCTGCTTTTGCCTCTTGTAAAATATTTTCTTTTCTGCCAACTATTATAACTTTGGCACCTTCTGCAAGCATAGCTTTTGCAATAGCTTTTCCTATTCCAGTGCCTCCGCCTGTTACTAATGCAATTTGACCTAATAAATCCATAAAATATCTCCTAATAAAATTAATACTTTGTGTATTGAATAATAATATTATAATAAAATTTCTAATACTCATAACTAAAAGGTTAGCTTTATGAAAAATAAATTTGATAGTTCTTTATTAGTAGAAACAGATTGGTTGGAAAGCAACCTTGAAAATCCAAATATAAGAATTTTTGATTGCACTGTTTGGCTTAACCCTCACCCAAAAAAGATATATACAATAGTATCTGGCAAAAAAGATTATGATGAAGGACATATTCCTAATTCTGACTTTTTAAATTTAGAAGATATATCTTTAAAAAATACACCCTACCCTTTCATGATGCCTGATATTAAAACTTTTGATAAAGTAATGTCGTTAAAAGGTGTGGGGCCCGATACACATGTAATATTATATAGTAGAGCTAATATACAATGGGCAACAAGAGTATGGTGGATGTTAAAGTCTATGGGTTTTAATAATGCTTCTATATTAAATGGAGGCTATGATAGATGGAAGAATCAAAATAAAAATATTTCTACTACTCCTATCACTTACCAAGAAAATAAATTTATAAGCATTCCTCAAAATGGTTTATTTTGTACAAAAGAAGAAGTACTAAACTCTTTAACAAATAATAATATATCTATAATTAATGCATTGAGAAGCACGCTTCATGATGGAAGTGAAAAAGTAGATTATGGACGATTAGGACATATAAAAAATAGTATAAATATTCCTAGTTTAGAAATGGTTGACCCTGATACAAATTTATATAAATCATTAGAGGATTTAAAAATAATATTTAAGAACTATAATGTATTAAGTAAAGAAAAAGTCATTGCATATTGTGGTGGAGGAATAGCTGCAACAAATATTGCATTTGTTTTAACCGCTTTAGGATTCAATAATATTACTGTATATGATGCTTCTTTATCTGAATGGGCAAAAAATAATAATTTACCAATGTCAGTAGACGAATAAAGTTTTTTTGTGTAAAATAAATGATCATAATTATATAGGAACATACAATGCTCTCAGAGAAACAATTAGCTGAATACGATGAAAATGGTTTTGTTATATTAGATTATAGAATGCCTAAAGAAGATATTGAGGATATAAAAAACTATCATAAAATATTATTAGAAAAACATCCCGAATTTAGAGATTATTGTCCAACTTTATTAAAACATGATTTAAACTATTTAAAATATGCAAAAAACCCAGAAATTTTAGATTGTGTTAAACAAGTTATAGGATCAAATTTAGCAATTTGGAATCAAAGTTTTTTTGCTAAGCCTGGTATCAATGGTAAGGCTACCCCTTGGCACCAAGATGGTCAATATTGGCCCATAAGGCCTCTTGCAACTTGTACCGTATGGTTAGCTGTAGATGATGCAAATAAAGAAAATGGATGTTTAAAATATATCCCTGGCTCTCATAAAAGAAAAGCAACAAGAAAACACAATACTGATAATACTGGGAACTATACTCTAAATCAAGAAATTGACCCATCAGAATATGATGAAAAAGATGCTTATCATTTATGTCTGGAATCTGGACAAATGGCCCTACATGATGTGTATATAGTTCATGGGTCAGGAACAAATGTATCTCCAAATTCACGAAGAGGTATGACCATGAGATATATGCCAACTTCATCTACATTTGATAGAGTATTAGCGGCTGAACAAGAAAAAGAATTTAACTTAGATCATGCGAATAGAACTTTGTTTTTAATGAGTGGCGAAGATGAGTCAGGAACAAATGATTTTATTATAAGAAGTTAATAACTAATAATAAAAATTTATAATTTTATGTGGAGAATATATTATATCTAAAATATCAGCAAAGCCTACAATACAAATAGATAATAACTTTGTTAAAGTTACAGAATGGTATTTTCCACCTAATTCTGAAACAGGTCCGCATATACATCAAATGAACTATGTAGTTGTTCCTATGACAACAGGTGAACTAACTATTTCAGACCCAGAAGGAAACTTAACAAAAGCTAATCTTATTAGTGGTCAATCTTATTCAAGAGAAATTGGAGTGAACCATAATGTTATTAACAATAATGATTTTGATTTCACTTTTGTAGAAATAGAATTAAAGAAATAAGGTATTTTAACTTAATTTAGACTTAATTTGTAAAGATAATAAAGAAACTATACAATATCCTGTGAAATAGTAAAAACCAATCTCCATAGATGCATCTAACATAGTAGATGCTTTACTACCTAAATAAGCAATAAAAACACCTACAGCAAAAACATCTGCCATAGACCATCTGCCTATTCTAAAAATAAAGTTATGAGCAGAAGATTTTGTTTCAACTTTTCCGAAAAAGAATACCCATAAAATTACTATTCCCTTAAATACAGGGATCAAGACACTAAAAAATACTATTAAGAATGCTACTAGTAAATTTCCACTTTCATATAACATGTCTACAGCTTGCCAAATAGATTGCTTATATTTGAAAACCTCTTGACCTGCATATTCTGCAGAAATTTTAAGCATAGGCTCAGTTACGCCAAAATATAAAAGGATAAAAGAAGCAATAAGCAAGATAAAAGATATTAGATTTCTAGTAGTAAATGTTATCATATTAAATTTAAACAAATTATTCATAAAACTTCTCCCTAACCAATTATATATAAAATAATCATAAATACATATAATAAAAAATCTACAATTATAAATTTATTATTTTTATAGAAATACTTGGCAAAATCTGCATACATTGTTATAGAATATATAAATATGTTCCGCAGTAGCTCAGTGGTAGAGCAATCGACTGTTAATCGATCGGTCGTAGGTTCAAATCCTACCTGCGGAGCCA
>CAWVYV010000107.1:0-3985 GCA_963934475.1 uncultured Alphaproteobacteria bacterium
TATAAGAAACCAAGTTACTACTATTTTACTAAATATAGAGCTCTCTTCTGAAATTCCAGAAAGAAAAAAAGAAAATATAACTTTAATAAAAGAATCGTTAGATGATGATAATAATAAAAAAACAAATAAACCAATTATATCAAAAAAAATTGGCAGGAATGAAACTTGTCCATGTGGATCAGGGAAAAAATATAAAAACTGTCATGGTAATAACTAAAGTAATTATTTTTTTAATGTGAGAATATAATTAATAGAAGTATTATTAGACAACCTCCAATTTCTAATTGGATCCCATACCATTCCTTTTAAATCAAACATATTTAGACCTTCAATATTAAAATAATTTTCTATTTCAATTGGTCTAATAAATTTTTTATAATTATGTGTTCCTACTGGAATTTTTTTTAAAATATTTTCAGCAATTTTAATAACTATCATTTTTGACAGTAAACTTCTATTTATTGTTGATATTATAATTAAACCATTTGGTTTAATTAGCTTTGCTAACATTTTACAAAAATACGATATATTATTTACATGTTCTAATAACTCTAATGCAACGACCACATCATATTTTTTTTTATTTTTTAACATTTCTTCTATATTAGAATGTCGATATTTAATATCGAGATGCATTGCTTTAGCATGAAGCTTAGCAATGCGTATAAGCTCTTTAGATTCATCTATAGAGGTTAATTTTGCGCCCATTCTTGCTAAAGGCTCACTAGCTATGCCTCCTCCACATCCTATATCTAGGATTTCAACACCTTCTAAGGGGCGTTTATTTTTAGAAACCTGTAAATTATGAATGATAGATTCTTTAATATACCTTGTTCTTACCTTAGACATGGCATGTAAAAAAGACATGCTGCCTTCCTCATTCCACCAATCATCTGCTAATTTAGAAAATTGTATAATTTCATCTTTATCAAGAGTATCTAATGACATAATATATTAATATCTTTGGTTCACTTTTATATTTAAAAAAAATCTATATTGCACCTTTTAATAAGTCAAAGTATGAATAGAACTAATATAGAATTAAAAGTAGATTAAACAATAAATAAAAAAAATTAAGGTAAGAATTTATGCAAAGAATTGTTCAAAAATTTGGAGGAACATCTGTTGGAAGTATTAGTAAAATTATCAAAGTCTGTGAACTTATTAAAAAAGAGTTTGAAAATGGAAATCAAGTTGTAGTAGTTTCTTCCGCAATGTCAGGAGAAACTAATAAGTTATTAAACTTAGCTGAAAATTTTGATGCTTCTACAAATAAAAAAGAATATGATATGATTGTCTCAACCGGAGAGCAGATATCAATAGCATTAATAGCTATGGCTTTAAAGAGTATAGGCATTAATGCTAAACCTTTGTTAGGGTGGCAAGTTCCTATAATAGGTAGTAGTAACCATACTGAAGCAAAAATAAATAAAATTGATAATAAAAAAATATTAGAAATTATTAAAAATAAAGAAATACCTATAATCGCTGGTTTTCAAGGTATTGATAAAAAAAATAATATTGTTACTTTTGGAAGAGGTGGCTCTGATACCTCTGCAGTAGCAATTGCAGCTGCTATTTCTGCTGATAGGTGTGATATTTATACTGATGTTGATGGAATTTATACCTGCGACCCTAGAATGGTTACAAAAGCGAAGAAACTAGAAAGAATTAGCTATGAAGAGATGTTAGAGTTTGCATCACTTGGTGCTAAAGTATTACAAACCCGTTCTGTAGAAATGGCTATGAGGCATAATGTTACAGTTCAAGTGTTATCAAGCCAAACAGGAAAAAAAGGTACATTTTTAACTAAAGAGGATAAAAAAATGGAAAACGAATTAGTTAGCGGAATTGCTTACACTAAAGATGAAGCTAAAATTACACTTATAAACATACTAGATAACCCTGGTGTGGCAGCTAAAATATTTGTTCCACTTAGTAAAAATAATATTAACGTAGATATGATTGTACAAACTGGGTCAGAAAATGGAAAAAATATAAATTTTACTTATACGGTATCCAGAAAAGCATTAAAAAAAGCTATTTTAATTATGGAAGATAATAAAAATAATATTAATTTTGAAAGAATAATTACTAATGATTCTCTTGCTAAGGTTTCTATAATAGGACTTGGTATGCGAACACATACTGGAGTTGCTGATAAAATGTTTTCGGCTTTAGCTTCAGAAAATATAAATATACATGTTATTTCTACATCAGAAATTAAAATTAGCGTCTTAATAAATGAGGAGCTTGTTAAAAAAGCATTAGAAACACTGCATACTAAATTTGAGTTAGATAGTTATTAATTTTTATTAAGCTTTAATAAGGTAAAAAATGTGACCAAAAATATAAAACTAATAGAAAATATTGATTTAGATGAATTTAAGAATAATTTAAAAAGTTCGAGAGAATCTAAAAATATAACTATTGAAGAAGCTGCTAAAACTCTTCATGTTAGTGTTGTTATACTTAAAAACCTTGAAAATGGAGAACTTGATAAATTAGCTAATGATGTTTTTACCATAGGTCATATTAGAACTTATTTAAAATGGTTAGGAATAAACCCTTCCTTAATAATTGGTGATTTTAAAAATGTACAGAATACTGAATTAAAATCAAAAAATCTTAAGATAAATGTTCCTTATGGGTTTAAACTATCTAAATTTACTGCTTCGCTAATATCTCTAATTTTATTTATTTTAATAATATTAATATACAAAAATTTAAATAAAGCAGAACAACTGCCTTATGTAAGTACTAGTAATATTCAAGATAGTCTGAAAGAAGATAAAATTACAAATTTAAAAGTTAAAAACGCACCTGAGATTAACAATACCTCAAAAGAAGATTTAGATGAAGAAAGTAATAGTAAAAGCATGCCTGAAAATGTTGCACTAGAAAATAACTATATCCACATAAAGGCAATTGAAGATACGTGGATAGAAATACAAAGAAATAATTCAGAAGTATTAATTACTAAAATTATAAAAAAAGATGAAAAAATTAAAATACCATATGAAAAAGATTTAATATTAGTAACTGGCAATGCAGGTAGTATTATTATACATATAAACGGTAAAACAATAAATAATATTGGAATGCCTGGTGAAGTTAAGAGAAATATCTCATTAAATTATGATGATTTAATTAAATTTTTAAATAATTGACAAAGGTATAAAATTGAATACACGTCCTTACAGAAATATTAATAGAAGAAAAACAAAAAAAATAATGGTAGGTAATGTTGCAGTTGGGGGAGACAGCCCTATTACTGTTCAATCTATGACTAATACACTTACCACAGATATCAAAGGTACTATTAATCAAATAAAAGAAATTGCAGATGCTGGAGCTGATATTGTGAGAGTATCTTGTCCCGATGAAGAATCTACAAAAGCGTTAAAAACTATAGTAAAAAATGTTTCTATCCCAATTATAGCTGATATCCATTTTCATTATAAAAGAGCAATAGAAGCAGCTGAAGCAGGAGCAGCATGTCTTAGAATAAACCCTGGAAATATTGGATCAAATGAAAGAGTGAATTCTGTAATACAAGCGGCTAAAGATAATAACTGCTCTATAAGAATAGGAGTAAATGCTGGTTCATTAGAAAAAAATATTCTAGAAAAATATAAATCACCTTGCCCAGAAGCGTTAGTTGAAAGCGCTCTCAAAAATATAAAAATTTTAGAAGATGGTAATTTTACTAATTTTAAAATTAGCGTTAAAGCTTCTGATATATTTCTCGCTGTACAAGCTTATGAGCAATTATCCAAAATATCTAACTATCCTCTTCATATTGGTATTACAGAAGCAGGCAGTTTAAATTATGGAACTATTCAATCTTCTATTGGATTAGGCAGACTTCTGTGGTCTGGAATAGGAGACACAATAAGGGTGTCTTTATCTGCAGATCCAGTAGAAGAAGTTAAAGCAGGATTTCAAATACTTAAATCTTTAGGTATTAGAAATAAAGGAGTTA
>CAWVYV010000108.1:0-3985 GCA_963934475.1 uncultured Alphaproteobacteria bacterium
ATTTTTGTCTTATGCCATGGTTTAATTTTAAAACTAGATAGTTTTTCTCCTGCCATCACTCTAGCGGCAATTCCAGCGAATTGGTTTCCAGTTGCTTTTGCCACAAAGGGTATTGTTCTACTTGCTCTTGGGTTAACTTCAAGAATAAATATTTGAGGACTTTTTGTTTCTATGTCTTTTATGGCGAATTGAATATTCATTAAACCTACTACATGAAGAGCTTTAGATAGTATTTTAGATTGCAATTCTATTTCTTTAATCACTGATTTTGGCAGGCTATGAGGAGGGATTGTGCAAGCAGAATCACCTGAATGTACGCCAGCTTCCTCTATATGTTCCATTATACCTGCAACTATTGAAGTATTTTTGTCTGCAATCACATCAACATCTACTTCTATTGCATCAGATAAAAACCTATCAATTAGTATAGGGTTAGATCCAAATAAAGTTACTATACTATTTATATAATGAGTTAACGATTCTTCATTATGAATGATTTTCATTGCTCTTCCTCCTAGAACGTAAGAAGGACGAACTAAAACAGGGTAACCTATTTTTTTTGCAATTATTACGGCTTCTTTTGAAGTTGTACATATTCCATTTGGTGGCTGTTTTAATTTAAGCTTTTGTAGAAGTTTTTGGAATCTTTCTCTATCTTCTGCTAAATCTATCATATCAGGAGAAGTTCCAATTATAGGAATATTTTCTGCAGAAAGTGCTTTAGCCAGCTTTAATGGAGTTTGTCCTCCATATTGAACTATACAGCCTTTTAATTTTCCTTTTGTCATTTCTTTTTTTATGATTTCTAATACATCTTCTTCTGTTAATGGCTCAAAATATAACCTATCAGAAGTATCATAATCTGTAGATACTGTTTCAGGGTTACAATTAATCATAATAGTTTCATAATTTCTTTCTGATAATGAATAAGCGGCATGAACACAACAGTAATCAAATTCTATTCCTTGCCCTATTCTATTAGGCCCTCCTCCTAAAATAATAATTTTTTCTCTATCAGAAACTTCTGTTTCATCTGTCAAATCAATTTTATTTTTATAAGTTTCTTCATATGTTGAATATAAATAAGGTGTTTTAGAATCAAATTCACCCGCACAGCTATCAATTTTTTTAAAACTAGGTCTAACATTATATTTGACTCTTAAATTTTTTATTTTCTTAGGTTTTACATTAAGTAATTCTGCTATTCTATTATCAGAAAAACCTTTAGATTTAATAAATTGAAGCTCTTCAAAATTATTAGGCACTCCAGAAGCTTTAATAGAGCTTTCTATATCAATAATTTCTTTTATTTGTTCTAAAAACCAGGGGTCTATTTTAGAATGTTCATGAACTTCTTCTGATAAAAAGCCTTCTCTAAAAGCTTGTGCAACATAAAGAATTCTTTCTGGGCATGGCCTTGTTATCGCTGCAGATATAGATGACCTGTCTCCACCTTTTTTGTATCCAGGTATTTTAATATTATTAAATCCATCTAGATCTGTTTCTATAGACCTTAAAGCTTTTTGAAAAGATTCTTGGAAAGTTCTGCCAATAGCCATTGTCTCTCCAACAGATTTCATTGCAGAAGTTAAAGTATTATCGGATCCTTGAAATTTTTCAAAAGCAAAACGAGGTATTTTAGTAACTATATAATCTAAAGCAGGTTCAAATGAAGCTGGAGTTGTTTTTGTTATATCATTTTGTATTTCATTTAGAGTGTACCCTACTGACAATCTTGCAGCAACTTTTGCAATTGGAAAACCTGTTGCTTTGGATGCAAGAGCAGAAGACCTAGAAACTCTTGGGTTCATTTCTATTACTACCATTCTTCCATCAGTTGGATTTACAGCAAACTGAACATTAGAACCTCCAGTTTCTACACCTATTTCTCTTAAAATAGCTATAGATGCGTTTCTCATCATTTGATATTCTTTATCAGTTAAAGTAACAGCTGGCGCTATAGTTATAGAATCACCAGTATGAATTCCCATAGGGTCTATATTTTCAATAGAGCAAATTATTATAACATTATCTGCTTTATCCCTCACAACTTCCATTTCATATTCTTTCCAGCCAATAATAGATTCTTCAATTAAGACTGAAGTAACTGGAGATGCATCTAGGCCTGTAGTAATTATTGTATCAAATTCATCCTTATTATAGGCAATTCCACCGCCAGTCCCCCCAAGCGTAAATGATGGTCTAATAATAAGTGGAAGTCCTATTTCTTTTAATGCCTTATCTGCTTCATTTTTATTTACAGCTAGAAAACCTTTGGGTGTAGTTAAGCCAATCTTTTTCATAGCAGTTTTAAAGAGCTCCCTATCTTCTGCTTTTTTAATAGCTTTTAACGAGGCTCCGATAAGCTCTACATTATATTTCTTCAATGTTCCTGATTCTGCTAAATCCATTGCTACATTCAGAGCAGTTTGTCCTCCCATTGTAGGTAAAAGTGCATCAGGTTTTTCTTTTATTATAATTTTTGTCACCATTTCCGGTGTAATTGGCTCAATATATGTTGCGTCTGCAAAATCGGGGTCTGTCATTATTGTTGCGGGGTTGGAGTTAATCAGTATAACTTTATACCCTTCTTCTCTTAAAACTTTACACGCCTGAGATCCTGAGTAATCAAATTCACAAGCTTGACCAATCACAATAGGTCCAGCACCAATTATTAAAATAGATTTTATATCATTACGTTTAGGCATATTTTATATCTTTACCTTATTTACTTCATTATAAAATTTATCAAAAAAACTATAAGTATCATGAGGTCCTGGTGATGCTTCAGGGTGATATTGAACAGAATATATAGGCTTATTTTTTACCTTTAAACCCTCTACTACTCCATCAAATAGCGAAGAATATGTTTCAATAATATTTTTTGGTATACTGTTTCTTTTTACTACAAAGCCATGGTTTTGACTTGTGATTTCTACTTTATTAGTCTTGTTAGACTGCACAGGTTGGTTAGCTCCTCTATGGCCTGTTTGCATTTTTTCGGTTTCTGCTCCTAAAGCTATTGCTATTAATTGATGACCTAAACATATTCCATATATTGGAATACCAGTATTAAATAATTTATTTAATAAACTATTTGTAATCTTGCTGGTTGCCATAGGGTCTCCAGGTCCATTAGATAAAAATATTCCATCTGGTTTAAACTTTAGTATTTTTTCATAAGTAGTATTTAAAGGAACAACAGTAACATTAAAATTTCTATCAGATAACATCCTTAATATATTTTGCTTAACTCCAAAATCTATGACTACAATATGTTTTTTGGCTAGTTTTTTATATTTTTCAGTATTGATGCAAAAATAATTTTTATTATAATAACTTTTAGCTTTCCATTTATAGGTTTTTTTGCAGCTAACTTTAGAAGCAAGGTCTGCACCTTTGAGTCCAGGCCATTCTTTAGTTTTTATAATTAGTTCCTGTATCACTTTATCTGTTATTTTTTCATTTATAATCATACCTTTTATATAACCATTATTTCTAACAAGAGATGTAATAGACCTTGTATCTATTCCTTGAATTCCAATTATTTTATTTTTTATTAGCCAATTATTAAAGCCTAAGTCAGACCTAAAATTTGATGGATTCGTTATGTTTGCTTTAAGAACGATACCTTTAGCTACAGGAAAGTCTGATTCGTTATCTATTATGTTGGTACCTGTATTACCTATATGGGGAAAAGTAAAAGTAATTATTTGTTCTGAATAAGAAGGGTCAGTAATTATTTCTTGGTAACCTGTCATAGAAGTATTAAAACATATTTCTCCAATTGTTCTTCCTTTAGCCCCAATGCCATGGCCCCAATATATATTGCCATTCTCTAATATTAATAGGGCATTTTTTTTTTTAATAAAATTTTTTAAGGGAATGGTTTTGGCTGATTTCATATTTTTAAAATAGTCCATAATTATGGTTTTATATAAATTGTTTAGTTTAAGCTCTTGGAAAATTACACTAATCAAATAGC
>CAWVYV010000109.1:0-3939 GCA_963934475.1 uncultured Alphaproteobacteria bacterium
TATTAAACTCTAAAAAATTAGAAATAGAATGCCCTTTAAGACTTATACATGGGGATAAAGATGAAGCAGTCAGCTGGAAAGAAAGTCTTAAAATTTTTAATAAATGTAATAGCTTGGATGCTGAATTAGTAATAATAAAAAATGGTGATCACCGACTTTCTAGTAATAAACAATTAAAAAAAATTGTATTTACTGCTCATTCTTTATTTAATGAGGTAAATAAGTAGTCATTATATATATAGTCAAGTCCCTCTTTATAGCTCGGAAACATTAATTCTCCATAACGCTCTATTAATAAACTATTATCAACACGTCTATTATTTTCCCAAAACCTTTTCATTGCATCCGGAATATCATTACTTATATCTTTATAATTTTTATATTTAGGAAGGCTAACTTTCATAATTTTTGCTGCATAATTAATTACTTCTAATTGAGAAGCAGGTAAATTATCTGATAGATTAATAATACCTGAATTTATTTTAGAATAAGCAGCTTTAGATAATACTTTAGCAATATCTTTTTCATGAATTCTATTAAAAAAATGATTTTCTTTAAATATTGGGTTTATGTTTTTAGAAAGCATTTGTTTAATTGTATTTCTATGCTGCCCATATATTCCTGAAACTCTAAATATTTCTATTGGAACAGAGTATTTTTTCCCAAAATCTAGTAAATCTTGCTCACCCCTATATCTAGACTGTGCTATTGGATTTACAAGTTTCAAATCACTATTTTCATCTACTTTTTGACCATAATAATTGCCATAAACAGATGTGCTAGATAAATATCCTATCCACTTTATTTCTGAATTCACAATTTCTTTAAAATAGTCTCTAATTATTGGACAGCCACGTACATCCGGTGGAGCTGTTATAATGATCTTAGTAGAATTAGATATGCATTTTAGAATTTGATTATGAGAAAAAACTTTTACTCCTAATTCTTGTAACTTATGCTTTCTGTCAAAATTGTTAGTGGTTCCAGAAACTATAAACCCTCTGTTAATTAGGCTAGAACAAAGCTCAAATGAAATATTTCCTAAACCTAGAATAGCTATTTTATTTTTAGTACTAACCATAAGTACCACAATGATTTATTTCTTTTTCAGTTTCTAACCATTCATTTATTACTTCTTGCTCTTTTTCTTCTTTAACGCGTTTATTCATTTCTAGAAAGAATGAATTTTTACATAGCTGTCCCAAAGCCCAGACAGCTGATAATCTAACTATCGAAGAGTTGTCTCCTAACAAGTTAATTATGTTTTTTACTAAAGATTTATTAGAAGAATTCCCCATGGCTATTAATACATTACGTATAAATTGATTCCTGCCTATTCTTTTGATTGGAGAACCAGAAAAATATTTTCTAAAATCTTCATCAGATAAAAGAGACAAACTTTCTAATGATGGTTTTTTAAGATCTTCTCTTGGAATAAAAGACATATTATTTGATATTTTTGCATATTTGTTCCACGGACAGACAGCTAAACAATCATCACAGCCATATATTCGGTTGCCTATTAAAGCTCTAAACTCTCTAGGTATATGTGTTTTATGCTCTATGGTTAAATAAGAGATACATTTATTTGCATCCAATTTGTATGGAGCAACAAATGCTTTAGTTGGACATATGTCTATACATTGAGAACAGGTGCCACAATTGCTTTTCTGAATTTTATTTTTTTCATTAATAATATCTAAATCCAATAATATTACTCCGAGAAATAGCCAACTACCAAAATCACGACTAACTAAATTAGTGTGCTTTCCAACCCAACCAATTTTTGAAATTTCGGCAAGAGGTTTTTCCATTAATGGCGCAGTATCTACAAATACCTTAACTTGTCCTTTTGTTTTAGAAACTAGCCACCCAGCAAGATTTTTTAATCTTCCTTTAACCCATTTATGATAATCTTTATTTTGGGCATAAACACTAATATTTCCTATATTTTTATTATGTAATACTTCTAATGGATTTTCTTCTGGCCCATAATTACAACCTAAAACTATAGCAGTCATGGCTGATTTCCACATGTTTCTTGGTTGACTTCTTCTATAAGAGGTTTCAGCGAGCCAGTTCATTGACCCATGCCTGCCTTTATCTATAAATTCATGAAGATGCTTTGTTACACTCTCTGGCAAATCTGCTTCGCAAAAGCCTATAGCGTCAAACTCTAGCTCTAAAGCTTTTGATTTAATCTGTTCGTGTAAGTTACTCATTAATATTTTTACTATTTTTATAAATATTATAACCTAAACTTTTTATATCACTTCCAGATGGTGCTTGGGTTAATTTAAGGTCAAAAATAGAAACTATTGCTAATAAATGATCAAAAATATCAGATTGAACAGCTTCATACTCTGTCCATTCTACCGAAGAAGTAAAAGCATAAACCTCTAAAGGAAGTCCCATACTAGTAGGTGGTAATTGTCTAACCATCATAGTAAGATCATTATTAATTTCATCATGGTTTTTAAGATATTCTAAAATATAAGCCCTAAATACGCCAATATTAGTTAGCCTTCTATGATTTACCTTATCTCCCCCTAGCAAATGATTGGCATCTTCTATTTCTTTTTCTTTTATTAAAAAATGATCGGATAACAGCTTAAATTTCTCTAATTTTTCTTTTAATATAGGCTCCATAAAACCGACTGAACTTTGATCAATATTTATAGAGCGTTTAATTCTTCTGCCACCAGATTCTTCCATTCCCCTCCAATTTTTAAAAGGATGTTCTAATAACTTTGCACTTGGAAATGTAATTAAAGCCTTGTCCCAAGACCTTACCGTTACAGTATGTAAACCAACTTCTATACAATCACCATCTATATCTAGAGAAGGGATCGTAACCCAATCTCCTTCTCTTATAGTATCAGACCCAAAAACTTGAATAGATGCAACAAGACCTAATATAGTGTCTTTAAAAACCAGTAAAATAACGGCAGTTAGAGCTCCAAGACCAGAAATAATTGTCCAAGGCGACGTATTTGATAGGGTGCAAACTATTATAATTAAACCAAACAAGTATATAATTAATTTTAAAAGTTGCATATAGCTTTGAATAGGAGTTCCTGAAAAAGACTTATGGCCCTTAAGACTCTTAGAGATTGCAGCTAAAAGCCTAGTAAAAGATAAAATAAATACGAATATTATTAAAGATTTAGTTAAGCGTGCAATAATTCCTTCATCAGGCGAATAATTACTTAAACCCGCCTCAAATATTATTATAGGAATAGCCCAACCTATTGGAATTAAAACTTTTTTTTCTAATAATTGCTGCCCTATATCAAAACTTAATTTATTTAACCTACTTCGAATAAAGACAATAATAAGTTTATTAAATATTAGTGAAAAAATTGTCGTAATTATTATCACTATTAGAATATGATAGAAAATACTAGGTATTATCCATTCAAGGCCTACGGGATATAATATATACGTATTAAATATATATTTAAAAAACTCTACATTAAACTCAATTAAGCCTGAAAAGGATTGCATATTATATTCTCCTAAAATATATATATATATATTACTATAATTAATTTAAAAATCGAGGTCTGAATAATTTTTTGGAGGAAGAAGCCCTGGAATTTTATCTAAAAGAACACCTCTAAAAGATGGGCGCGATTTTACTCTTGCATACCATTCCTTTGCATAAGAAAAATCTTTCCATTTAATTTCTCCTAAATAATCTAATATAGATAAATTAGCTGACGCAGAAATATCTGCGATGCTAAATGATGTACCTGCTAGCCAATCTCTATTTTTACTTAACCAATCAATATATTGCATATGGGTTATTAAATTTTTTCTTCCTACTCTAAGTATATTTGCATCAGGGTTTCCTTTACCCATAAATACTTTCATTATTTTTTCATATACTATTGAAGACTCTACCTCTGATGAAAATTTATTATTAAACCAAAACAT
>CAWVYV010000110.1:0-3916 GCA_963934475.1 uncultured Alphaproteobacteria bacterium
ATTGCATTTATTAAAAATTTTAAAACTTTCTTTCCAGCTCACTGCTTCATCTTGGTTTCCATGTATAAGTCTTAAAGGGCATTCTATTTCTAATTTTTTAGAGTTTAATATTAAATTTTTATTTCCTGCATCTATATTTTTTTTAGTTATAATATATCCTTTTTCATCATACTCTGACGGAATAACAGTAAAACCATTATTGATTATTTCTTCTTTTTGTTTTTGTCCTAAGACATTTTGCCATAGCCTTTTAGTGAAGTCTGGAGCTGCAGCAATAGTAATAATACCTTTTATTTTATTTTTATTTAGTAAGCCTAATTTAAGAGATATCCAGCCACCCATACTAGACCCAATTAATATTTGAGGGCCAGAAGTTACATTATGCAATATTGCATTAGCATCCTCAATCCATTCTTTAATGCTACTATCAATAAATTTTCCAGAGGATTTTCCATGACCAGAGTAATCAAATAGTGTGCACTGAAATTTATTTTTTTTACACCAATTATAAATATGTATTGCTTTAGTGCCCAGCATATCTGAATTAAAGCCAGGAAAAAATAAAAATCCTATTTTAGATTTTCCTTTATAATGCTTATAGGCTATTTCTCTTTTATCTCTTGTAAGTAATATTTTATGCATTAAAGTACATCCATAATAAAAAAATTAACGTTAAGCTTTATTACAATTATTTTAAAGAATTTTTATGAATTTAGATATTAAAAGTTATTCAGTATTACAAGTCTTGCCTCATTTAAACAGTGGAGGTTTAGTTTCGGGTGCAGTCGAAATTTCTGAAGCCTTACAAAAAACTGGAATGAACTCTTTTGTGGCGTCAGCAGGAGGTCGGAGAGAAAGAGAAATAACTAAAGCAGGAGGAAAGGTTATTAATTTTTCTTTAGGAAGTAAGAATCCAATTATTATGCTTTTGAATGTATATAAGTTATCAAGAATAATAAAAAAATATAAAATCAATATTATTCATGCAAGGAGTAGAGCTCCTGCTTGGAGTGCTTATTTTGCTGCAAAAAAAATGGGTATACCTTTTGTTACTACTTTTCATGGAACTTATTCAATACAAAATAAATTAAAGAAGAAATATAATAGTATTATGGTTAAAAGTGATAGAGTTATAGCTATCAGTAGGTTTATTAATAATCATATTTTATCTAATTATAATATTGATAAGGACAAAATAGTTACTATTCACAGAGGCATCAATATTGAAAGGTTTAACTATTTAAAAGTTGCTGATGAAAGATTAATATCTTTATTAAATATTTTTAATATCCCGGAAGATTCTTTTGTAGTTTTGTTGCCAGGAAGAATTACAAGATGGAAAGGACATATACTTCTTATTGAAGCAATTTTTAAATTACAAAGATCTGATATAATATGCTTATTTGTTGGAGATTCTCAAGGTAGAAATAAATATTATGCAGAGTTAGAGAAGATTTTAGATAAATTTAAATTAAAAAATAATTTTCGAATAATCCCTAACCAGAGTGATATGGCTACTATATATAAATTAGCTGATGTCGTAGTATCATCATCTTTAGATCCAGAAGCTTTTGGAAGAGTGATAGTAGAGGCACAAGCAATGGGAAGGCCTACAATTTCAGCTAACCATGGCGGAGGGTCTGAGATAATTATAGATGGCTTAACAGGATGGCTGTTTAAGCCAGGGGATGCCGACGATTTATCTGATAAAATTAATAAAGCACTTAGTTTAAATAAAGATAATAGAGATAAATTGGCAATAAATGCTATTAAAAGAGCTAAGTTAAATTTTAATAATGAAACTATGTGTGCAAAAACATTACAAGTATATGCAGAGCTTGCAAATAAATAGTGCTTAATATGAAAAACAACATTCTAGTTATAAAACATGGTGCTTTTGGAGACGTTGTTCTTGCAGGCGCAGCCATGGAAGCAATAAGAAATTATCATAAAAATGATTATATAATTTGCCTTACAACTAAACCTTTCAAAATTATTTTAAAAGAATCGCCTTGGTTTGATATGGTTGTCTTAGATGCAAAGCCAAAATGGTATAATATTAAAGGATGGAAGAGTTTAAAATCTTTTTTTGGCAAATATAAGTTTAAAAAGGTTTATGATCTCCAAACATCTTATAGGTCAAATTTGTATTTTTTCATTTTCTTTTATTTTAAAAATATTGAGTGGTGCGGCATTGCATATGGAAGTAGTCAAAGGCATAACAACCCTAAAAGAAAATTAATGCATACAATAGATAGACAGAAAGACCAATTAAAAGTAGCTAAAATTGAATATAAACACCTGCCTAATTGGAGGTGGTTAGGCAATAATTATGAAAATAAGAGCCTTATTCCAAATAATAAATTTATAATTTTAGTGACTGGCGCTGCCAAGCATAGATTAAATAAAAAATGGGCACAATCTAGCTATGCATCATTGATAGAACGCTTTTCTAAAATAGGTATTCAGTCTATTCTTATAGGTGGAGAGGATGAGTTTGATAATATTGTAAATATTATTAGCCTTGTAGATAAAAAAACAAAAAAAATACCTCTTAATTACGCAGGTATGACTTCATACAAAGATATAGTGTATTTAAGTGCTTATGCTCAATATGCAATTGGCAATGATACTGGGCCAATACATTTAATAGCAACAACTGGTTTATCTACCATAGTATTATTTGGAGCTGCTTCTAACCCAGATTTATGTGCCCCTAAAGGTAAAAATACAACAATCCTTAGTAAAGAGTCTATTGGAGATATAAGTGTAGATTTGGTATTTAATATAATTAATAATGTATGAATAGATTGAAAAATCTAAAATATAATATATAGATTGAGTATATATAATTTATTTTGTATTTCCTATTTGTGTTTTGTATATAAATATGTGATTTTCAAAAGCTATAATATTAATAGATAATTAAATAAGGAGTAAGAGGTATAGCAAAAAAAACTTTTAAAAATAATCACATATCTGAAGATTTACACAAGATAAATGATCAGATTACTACGGACCCAATTAGAGTCATTGATAGTGCAGGAAATATGCTAGGAGTATTGCCTCTTAAAGAAGGCATAGAAAAAGCAGAGGAAGTTGGATTAGACCTTGTAGAAGTCTCTCCTAACGCTAAACCACCTGTCTGTAAAATTATAGAATATGGAAAGTTTAAGTACGCAGCGCAAAAAAAAGCAGCTGAAGCTAGAAAAAAACAAAAAACAGTCGAAGTTAAAGAAATAAAATTTAGACCTAATATAGATACTAATGATTATGAAATTAAAATGAGAAGCGTAAGAAAATTTATTGGTGGAGGGGATAAAGTTAAAATTACGATGAGATTTAGAGGAAGAGAAATGACTCATCAAGATATCGGCGTAAAAGTATTAAGGAGAATTAGAGAAGATTTAGATACATTAGTGAGAATAGAGCAGTTTCCTAAATTAGAAGGTAGGCAAATGGTTCAAATATTTGCACCAAATTTGACAGAAAAAACTGATTCTTCTAGACAAGATAAGGTAATATCTGATAAACAATAGAATTTTACCTTAAAGCTTTTTGGTTTAGAGCTTGCAAATGGTAGCATAGAGAGATATAGAGAACTTTATTTATTATATTAATATATTAAAATATTAAGGAATACATAGATGCCTAAAATTAAGACTAAAAGTGGGGCTAAAAAACGTTTTAGCTTAACTAGCTCTGGAAGAGTAAAAATGGGCCAGGCGGGTAAAAGGCACGGTATGATAAAAAGAACGGCCAAGTTTATTCGAAATGCTAGAGGCACTACTATAATGGTAGATGCTGATGCTAAAATAATTAAAAAGAACTTTTTAAGAAATAGTTTATAATACAATATTATAAGAAGAGGAAATATTATGTCTCGTGTAAAACGTGGAGTTACTGCTCATAGTAG
>CAWVYV010000111.1:0-3915 GCA_963934475.1 uncultured Alphaproteobacteria bacterium
TAAAATTTTAGTATGAGCACCTTTCCAACCAATATGAACTGCTGCGATAATATTTTTTAAAGGGTCTTGAATTAGTACAGGCGCACAATCTGCTGTTAGAATACCCAAGATAATATTTGGTGATTTTGTTACTAAGGCATCTGCTTCTATATTTGATGTGTCATCATTTATGTTTTCAATTATTTTTACTTGATTACTATGAATTTGATTAACAGTTTTTAAGTTAGCTAACTTTAAATTAAAGTGTTCACAAATTAATTTTCTATTTATTAAAACATTATTCTTATAATCATTAGAGCTATAGCTACAATTTAAACTAAAGTTTTCTTTTGAGGAAACTCCTCCATTTTTTGTGAAGAAACCATGATTTATATTCAGTGTTTTAAAGCTTTTATAAAATATAGGGTTTAATGTTTTTATTTTCATATTAAAACCCTCCAGGCTTAATTAAGTTCTTAGGGGTAATAGCCATTGCTTCAAACAAATCACCCATTTCACTATTAGCTGTCAGCCTGTTATATTCATTTTCAATGGTATTTTTTTTGCTAGGATTATGTTTAATTAGTTGCTCACATCTCAATTGAATTCCTAAACCCTTTAATAAAACACTTTGTTTAATAGGTCCGTGCACATTGGCATTTAATTCTTTAGCTATACTTGAAAGAATGGAAAAGTTCACTTTTGAAGAGAGATCACTATTGCCAGGGTTACTAAGAGGGTCTATATATTTATGGTCTTTTACAGCTTGAAGAGATCCAAAGGTATCTTTGTTACTTAGTGCGTAGTCTATAATTAAAACTATTCCTCCCGTTTCTAAAATTCTTTTCGTAAGGGCAGATACAATATTTATTGCAGGGGGAGAAAGTTCTATTATTTCATTATTTTTCAAATTTTTTGGCAAGACATTTTGATAAAGACTAGGCTTGTTATCATATATAAATTTTAGATTATTGTTTAAGTCAAGATCAATTAATCTCTCATGCCAATTATCATTTATTTTAACAAATTGATGAATTGGAAGTGCATCAAAAAATTCATTTGCGTATAGCATTAGAAACCCATCAGGTATTTCACTTATATCATTAAAAGAAGTGGAATCAGGAAGTATTATTTTTTGCTTTTTTTTTAATGTTAAAGAGGTTTCTATAAAAGTAGGCTGTATTAAATTTCTTAAATTTTTATCTATTTTATTAATTGCTCTTAAACAATCTTTGAGCATTGTTCCTTTTCCTCCTCCTAAATCAGTAATAATAGGTGACTTTGGTTTTTGACATTGGTACCAATAATCGGCAAGAGATAGCCCTATAAGCTCTCCAAATATTTGGCTTATTTCTGGAGAAGTTATAAAATCTCCTTTACTTCCTATTGTGTCTTCTAGATTATAATAACCTTTTTTAGGAGATAACAAGCTATCTGACATAAACTCTGAAACACTAATAGGGCCTTGAAGCTTAATTTTTTTAATAAAATGGTTTTTCAAGAAATTACCTTCTATTTTCAATAATTATTTTTTATGTAAGCATAAATAAATGCCTATTAACAAAATTGGTATTGATAAAAACATTCCCATCGTAAAATAAGAATATATTAAACCAATATGTCTGTCGGGTTCTCTAAAGAATTCTATTATTATTCTTGAGCTAGCATAAAGTATGCAAAATAAACCAGAAACTTTTCCAGGTTTATTTAAAAAATTTAATTTAAATATACAATAATATAATACAGAAAATATTATTATTCCTTCTAAAAATGATTCATAGAGTTGGCTAGGGTGACGAGAAGTTGTTCCAGCACATTTAAAAACTATTGCCCAAGGTAGGCTTGATTCTTTCCCCCACAATTCGCCATTTAAAAAATTAGATATTCTTCCTAAGAATATTCCTATAGGGGCAGCAGCACAGATTAGATCTGTAAAACTTAAAAATTTTAAATTATTTTTTATCGTAAATAAAAGCATAGATAAAGTTATGCCTATTAAGCCTCCATGAAAAGACATGCCCCCTTGCCAAACATATAGTATTTTAATAGGAGAGTTTATATAAAAAGAAAAATTATAAAAAAGAATATAGCCTAATCTTCCTCCTATTATAATTCCTAACATGGCCCATATTAAAAAATTATCAATATGTATATGATTAATAATATTTTTGTATTTTTTAATTGTTATGATATTCTTAATATATAACTGTCCTAAAATTAAGCCTAATATGTATGATATTGCATACCATCTAATTTCTAAAGAAAAAATAGAAAGCCCAGATGTTAGGCCTAATGAACATGCTGTTTCAGTTAGTTTGATAAATTGATCTATCATAATTTATTTATATTTGTCTTTGGCTAGAAGGTAGTTTTTTACATACTTATAAACACCCTCTTCTAACGTTAAAGCCTTTATATGGTAACCTTTTTTCCTAATCTTATTCATATTGGCTCTAGTATAATATTGATATTGGTTTCTTATGTTTTGCGGCATAGCAATGTATTCTATTTTGGGTGCAATATTTATAGATTTAAACATTGCTTTAACTAAATCTTCAAATGTTCTTTCAATAGATGTTCCACAATTATATATACCAGAGACATTTCTATTTTCTATTAACCAATTAATTAATGATACGCAATCATCTACATATATAAAGTCTCTAGTTTGTTGCCCGTCTAGATATTCACTATTATATGATTTGAATAAGTTAACTCTTCCATATTCTTTATATTGGTCAACAGCATGTTTTATTACAGATTGCATTTTACCTTTATGGTATTCATTAGGCCCATATACATTAAAGAATTTTAAGCCAACCCATTGAGGAGGGCAGATACCTTTTTTAGATTGTTTAATTACATATCTATCAAAAAGATATTTTGATAGGCCATATATATTTAAAGGTTTATATGTTTGTGTTTCTGAATCATCAAACCCTTTTTTTCCATCCCCATATGTAGCTGCTGAAGAAGCATAGATTAGTCTTACATGATTGTTAACACACCATTTCCATAAATTTTTACTAAACCTAGTATTAATATTATATATTAGCCTAAAGTTAGTTTCTGTAGTGGAAGAGTTTGCCCCCATATGTATAACTAATTCTATATTATGAGGAGTATTTAAATATTCAATAATTTTTTCAGGAGGTATGATTTTTTGATAAATAAGTTTTTCTATATTTTTTTTCTTATTTATATCATCAACCCAATCGCATAGTATTATTTTTTTGTAGCCTTTTTTGTTTAGTGATGCGACAATATTTGATCCTATAAAACCTGCAGCACCTGTGACTAATATCATTAATTTTGCCTTATTTTTTTTTAAGTCTCTATATATTTAATTATAATAAAATTATATAAGACTAATAACAAAATATGTAATTTTATTAAAATAAAAATTTAAGGGTGCATAATGTCAAAAAAAGATTTTTTTAAAGAAGATATTACTAAATTATTTGGTGGTGCTAGTTCAGTACTAGGAGTCTTGAAAGAAGAAATTGAAGAAATAATTAAAGATAGAGTTGAAAATGTCATATTTAAACTAGAACTAGTTAATAAAAATGAATTTTTAATTGTTAAGGAAATGGCAGAAAAGGCTAGGATTGAAAATGAGAAGTTAACTAAGAAGCTTGGCTTACTTGAAAAAAAAATTAAACTTATTTCTAAAAACAAAGCATAATAGTATATTTCTTATTAGGCTGATTCTTAATTATTTAAGAAATAATTTTTAGTTATTGTATAATATTAAAGATAATTTTTTATGCAATGGCTTTGTAAGCTATTGATTATATTAGGAAATTTTATTTATTGATATAAAATATAATGTTTGATTTTTACTTTCTTATAACTTTTGTAATATACTGTATGTAGATATTATTTTAACATATGTACTATATTTAGTATAAAAAAGGATGGTTATGAGAGCTGTTT
>CAWVYV010000112.1:0-3893 GCA_963934475.1 uncultured Alphaproteobacteria bacterium
CTTAGTTTATTATTATTAAGAGAACTAGCTGCTCTGTCTTTAAAGCCTTTCCAATCAGAGTCTTTTACGGCCAGATCCATGTTACTAATAAAATCTCCAGAATCATATGTATGATTTAAAGCAGTTTTATAAGGCATTTCATTCGCAGGAATTAAGTTTCTACGTCTAATTTCAATAGGGCCTAAGCCAGTTTTCATTCCAGCAATATCAACTAACCTTTCAATAACATATGATGCTTCGGGTCTTCCTGCACCTCTATATGCATCGATTGCAGGTGTATTGGTAAAAACTCCAAGGACATTTGCATATATTGCTGGCGTTTTATAACAGCCTGCTAGCATGGCTGTTCCTGCCAATGTAGGAACAAAAATAGCAAAATTAGATAAGTAAGCGCCCAAATTTGCTATAGTATTTATTTTTATACCTAAAAATATTCCATCTTTATCTAATGCCATTTTAGCCTTTGTTACATGATCTCTTCCATGCGTATCTGAAAGAAAAGCTTCAGTTCTCTCTGATACCCATTTGACCGGGCGGCCTACTTTTTTAGAGGCAAATAAAGAGCATATATATTCTGGATAATTAAAGAGTTTCATTCCAAAACCTCCTCCGACATCAGTTGTGATAACCCTGAGGTCCTTAGCTTCAATATTAAGTAATTCAGAAACTCTATCTCTAATACTATGCACTCCTTGAGATGAACATCTTAATTCATATTTGTTATTCTCTATATTATAAGAGGCAATAGCTCCTCTAGTTTCCATAGAATTTGGTACTATTCTATTATTAACTAATTCAATTTCTACAACTGTCTCTGCACTTTCAAATGCTTTATTAACTTTTTCTTTTTCACCCATTTCCCAATCAAAACAGGTGTTATTTTTAGAGTTATTCCATACCTGAGGAGCATCATCTTTAATTGCTTCACTTGCAGATGTTACTGAAGGTAATTCTTCTATATCTACATCAATCAATTCGGATGCATTTTTAGCTTGTTCTATTGTATCGGCTATTATAATTGCAATTGGGTCTCCTACATGCCTGACAATATCAACGGCAATTGCTGATCTCTCTGGAGTAAACATATCTGACTCGTCTTTGTTTTTAGCTTTAAAATTAGTAGGCATATCTTTTATTCCGGCATCGCTTAAATCTTTACCAACAAATATATTAATTACACCTTCTGCACTCAGTCCATCAGCGATATCAATATTTTTTATTTTTCCATGGGCAATATTAGACCTAAGAACATACATAAATGTCTGGTTTTCAAGAGAGATGTCTCCAGTATATAAGCCTTTACCTGAAATAAACTTTATATCTTCATCTCTTAATACGGGCTGACCAATACCAAATTTATTCATTTTATACCTCTTTTACTTTTTTGCTTAGTCTATTACTTTAACATAAATTATTATTTTATTAAAACATATAATATAGAGTATTTATATATGAAAAAAATATAAATAAATTTTTTAAAGATTTCTATTTTAGTAAACTTACATGATACAAAAAATGCGGCGCTAATTTGGGAATCGTATCCTATAAAATCTATTGTAAAACCTTGGGGTAATGAAATTTATTTTGAAACTAAGGTAAATACTATAAAAGATATAACGGCTAAAGACATAATTAATAAAGGGGAAATAGCTTTTTGGATAGAAGGTTCTTCTATAGCTATAGGTTTTGGACCAACACCTATTTCAAAGAATAATGAAATAAGATTAGTAACTAATGCTAATATTATTGGGCATACCAACACAGAATTATCTGCTTTATCTATGGTTAATTCTGGAGAAATTGTTATAGTAGAGCGTATATAATTTATCAGAGGATTTAATTATGACTAAAACAGTTACATTTTATTTTGACTATGGAAGTCCTGCTACATACTTAGCATGGACGCAAATAAAGACTATAATTGAAGAAGCAAATGCAACCCTTAATATGGTGCCTATACTACTTGGAGGCGTGTTTAAGGAAACAGGTAATACTTCTCCTGCTACTGTTCCTGCTAAAGGCAAGTGGATGAATAATGATTTAAAAAAACATTCAAAAATTTATAATGTTGAATATAATTCTAATAGTTTTTTTCCTATAAACACATTAAATTTAATGCGAGGCGCAATTGCTGCAAAAAAAATGAATATATTCCAAGAGTATTCAGAAGCAATATTCACTGGAATATGGGTTAAAGATTTAAATTTAGGAGATATACCTATACTTCAAGAGTATTTAGAAAAAAATAATATAGATACTAAAAAATTATTTGATTTAGCACAATCCGATGAGGTTAAAACAATGTTAATTCAAAATACTAAGAAAGCTGTTGACCAAGGAGTTTTTGGGGCACCTACATTTATTATAAAGAATGAATTAATATTTGGTCAAGATAGGTTAAATTTTTTAAAATTAGCTTTAAAATGATAATATTATAATTATTTTAAATTTAAATTTAATTAGGTATTGTAAAATACATTTTGGATTACTATTTAATAAGTATATAGTATAGTTAAATATGTTAAGTTGAGGAATGATAATGGATAAAAATTTTCACAAACAAGCAGACTTTAAAATAGGTGCAATCGTAAAACACCGTTTATTTTCATTTAGAGGTGTGATTTTTGATGTTGACCCTGAATTCATGAATACTGAAGAATGGTATTCTTCTATTCCTGCTGATATGAGACCCAAAAAAGATCAGCCTTTTTATCATTTATTTGCTGAAAGTGAAGAGGGGCCATATATAGCTTATGTATCTCAACAAAACTTATTAAAAGATGATAGTCAAGAACCATGTTTACATCCTCAAATCGATGTTATGTTTAATAATATAGGAGGAGATTATATTTTGAAAAAAGAAAATATACATTAGTATTTAAGCTTCTAGTCTTCTTTTTTCATCCATGGCGCATCTGGAGAGTTTGCATCACCTATTACATCTATAGGTTCTTCTTTATCATTCCTGATTTTTCTCCATCTTAAAATATTATTTCTTGTTATTACTTTTCCTATAAAATATGCAAGAGATATGCATAATAATAAAGTTAAGATGCCTATAATTGGATGATAGCTCATTAAATACTCTTTTTATTGTTATTAAAATAATTATAATTCGAATGGAGGATAATACAAGTTTTTTGGAGATAAGGTAAAAACTTCATAGCCTGATGAAGTGACACATAGCGTATGCTCAAATTGCGCAGACAAGGATTTATCTCTTGATACAGCTGTCCAACCATCTTGAAGAATTTTTACTTCATGATTTCCCACATTAATCATAGGCTCTATAGTAAAAAACATTCCTTCTTTTAAAACTTGGCCTTCATCTTTTCGCCCGTAATGTAAAACACTAGGACTATCATGGAATACTCTTCCTATACCGTGACCACAAAAATCTCTTACTACTGAATATCCCTTGTTTTCTGCAAAACTTTGAATTGCATAACCAATATCACCTAATGTTGCTCCTGGTTTAACTTCTTCTATACCTCTCCACATCGCTTCAAAAGTTATCTCGACTAGCTTTTTTGCTTTTATGCCTGGTTGCCCAACCCAAAACATTCTGCTTGTATCTCCATACCAACCATCCAAAATTACTGTTATATCAATATTTAGAATATCTCCATTTATTAGAATCTTTTCTCCTGGAATGCCATGGCATATTACATGATTTATTGAAGTGCAAATTGATTTTGGAAAACCTTTATAATTTAATGGTGCGGGAATTGCATTATTTTTCATAATAAATTCATGACACTTCTTATCAAGTTTTTCAGTTGTGACACCAGGTATTACAAATGGTATGATATAATCAAGTACTTCAGCTGCTAGCTTGCCTGCTTTACGCATACTAATTACATTTTCATTGTTATGAATTACAATGCCAGAGT
>CAWVYV010000113.1:0-3869 GCA_963934475.1 uncultured Alphaproteobacteria bacterium
AATCATAAAGCAAAAGATAGCTTAAAAGCTCTTGAAATTGCCAAAAAAAACTTTGATAGAGTTTCTTTTGATTTAATTTATGGGCTTCCTAACCAAACAGAACTCTCCTGGAAGCAAGAACTTAAAGAAGCAATAAAATTTTCTGGAGAACATATGTCTGCCTATCAATTAACTATAGAGAAAGGCACTCCTTTTTACGCCATGCATAGAGATAAAAGTTTTATCCTTCCTTCCGAAACAACCCTTTTAAACCTCTATAAAATTACAGATGAATTATTAAAAGATGCAAAACTTAAGAAATATGAAGTTTCTAACTATTCCCTTCAGAATGCAGAAAGCATCCATAATGTAAAAATATGGAAAGGGTTTGAATATTGTGGAATAGGTCCTGGGGCGCATGGAAGAGTAAAAATTAATAAGACATGGTTTGCAACACATAGGTATTCTTCTCCAGTGCTTTGGCTTTCAAAGAATTTAACGGGAAACACTACTTTATATAAAAATGAAGAAATTTGCCCTAAAGAAAGAGCTCAAGAAGTTTTATTAACAGGCTTAAGGTTAACTAAAGGAATAAAAATTAAAGAGCTATTTAATAATGCAAGTATTTCAACACTAGATAGATTTATAAATATGACTAACTTGTCTGAGCTCCAAAAGCTTGGCTTAATAAACAGGAACACATCAACTTTAAGAATAACTAGTAAAGGTTTTCCTGTTTTAAATACTGTAATTAATAAATTATTAATCTGAAATTAAGGCATTATATCGTACTGCTTTACAAAACTTCTCTCCATTACTTTATAAGAAACAAATTTCCTGAATACTTCCCCATTCTTATCAACACGAAAGAAACCAAAAATACCATTATAGCCTGAAGGTTTAGTTAAAAAATCTATAAAGTCAGGTATACTCTCTGTTTGTTTCAATGCAACAGCACATAGTGCTATAATATCATAACCTAACCCACTAATTTCTAAAGGAATAGAGTTATAAATTTTGAAATACCTAGATACAAAAGCTTCAAAAGAAGATTGTTGGGGCGCTATAAAATGCCCTCCAAACAATGCTGGTTCATCTAGTACTTCTGGATTATTCCAGCCTGATATTCCAAAGTATTTTATTTCTTTAGGGTTAATTCCTCTATATTGTGCCCTTGCTGCAATTTCTTTTAGTTGCTTCCCAGAAGCTATTATTAATAACCCCTTATATTTTTTATTTTTTTCTTTATATAAAAGTTTTCCTAAGTCAGAAAAGTCATTAGATAAGATATCATAGAAATATATATTATTAATATTAATATTATTTTGTGTGCTCTGTTTTCTGCTTTCTTGTAGCGATATTTCACCATAAGAACTATTTGGCACAATGATGGCAATATTTCTTATTGTATTATTTGTTATGTCTTTAAATATTGCTTTAATTTGTTGCTGGGGAGAAAAACCTAAAGCCCATAAACCTTTCTGTCTTATGCTTTCATCATTGGTAAATGAAAAAATAGGAATCTCTTTATTTATCTCTTTTCTAACTGCTAAAGCCTGAGAAGAAAAAATAGGACCAATTAAAATTGACACTCCTTCTCTCTCTAATTCCTTTGCTGCAGAAATTGCTTTTTCTTCAGTATCACCAGAATCTCTAAATATTAATTTAATGTTTTTGCTCTGCGTCTCAAATAGAGCCATTTCTAATGCATTAAACATAGCTTTACCAAGACTCTTTTGTTCTCCTGAGAAAGGTAACAATAAGCCTATTTTAACAATCTTATCAAAAACTATTTTTACTTCGTCTTTTTCAGCTTTTTTAGTTTTGCTTATTAAAGGTTTTTTTTCTGTGCTTAACGACTCAATATTTTTTTTATTATTATCTATAGTTTTTATAGGTTTTTGATTTATCTCTTCAATTTTTTTCTTTAGTACAGTTTCTTTATCTTGCGTTATAATTATCAGAGTGTCTTCTTCTGCAAGGTCCAATGAAGAACAAGAAGCTAAGAAAATACAAAACAATATTTTAATACTTAAATAAAAATATTTCACAAAATATAACCTTTTTAAAACATATTAATATAGAGTCTAATAATAAATAAACTAAATTGATAGAAAGCATTATGAAAAAAATAACTTTAGGAACTATTTCTGTGATCGCAACTCCTATAGGAAATGCTGAAGATATTACAATTCGCGCTTTAAAAACTTTAAAAGAAGTAGATACTATTGCCTGCGAAGATACGAGAGTAACTTCGAAATTATGTAATATTCATAAAATAGATTGTAAAGGCAAACTCATTTCCTATCACGAACATAATTCTCAAAAAATGATACCCATTCTTATAAACAAAGTTAAAAATGGAATAAACATAGGTGTTGTAACAGATGCTGGAACTCCATTGATATCAGACCCAGGTTATAAATTGATAAAAGCAGCCTTAGATGAAAATATTATTGTAAGGAGCGTACCTGGACCTAGCGCCTTAACAGCAGCCCTTTCTATTTCTGGGATTAGCTCAGATCAATTTGTTTTTTTAGGTTTTCTTCCAAGAAAGCCTATATTAAGAAGAAAGAAAATAGACTCTATTTCACATATAGATTCTTCAATCATAATATTTGAAAGCTCGCATAGAATAAATAAACTATTGAAAGACCTTTATTTATTATTGGGTAATAGAAA
This sequence comes from uncultured Alphaproteobacteria bacterium, assembly GCA_963934475.1. Taxonomy (GTDB): domain Bacteria; phylum Pseudomonadota; class Alphaproteobacteria; order TMED109; family TMED109; genus TMED109. The sequence continues at coordinate 2,662 of CAWVYV010000113.1, forward strand.
AATTAGTGTAATGAGAGAAATTACTAAAATGTATGAAGAAAATATAAGGGGTAGTACAACTGAAGTTATGGAGCATTGTATAAGCAGCCCTTTAAAAGGGGAGCTTGTTGTTTTAATAGAAAAAGCTGAGTATAAAAAACAGGAATATTCAAATGACCAATTAATAAAAATATTAAAAGAAGAGTTGCCTAAATTAGGAATTTCTAGAGCTTCTAAAGAAATAGCAAAAAAGACTTCCATTAAAAGCGATTATATCTATAAACTGGCATTAACTATAAATGATAACAAATCATAATTATTAAAAGGAACGTGGATGTATAGAAATTTTAATCGCTTTTTTTATCTATTTCTTATAATTATGAGTATTTCTGGTTGTGCTGGCACACTCGTAGGAGGTGCTGCTAGTATTGGATTAGCATCAGTACAAGAAAGGTCCATTAAAGATGCTGCTATAGACCTTAAATTAGAAATACAAATACAAGAAAAATTATTGAGAACTAACTCTGATAAACTTTTTGCAAATGTAGGTGTTACAATTCTAGAGCAAAGAGTAATGCTGGTTGGAAATGTAGAATCACAAAAATTAAGAGATTTAGCCTCTGAAATAGCCTGGGGTATTTCCCCTAAAATAAAAGATGTATTAAATGAATTAACTATAGGAGATAATACTTCTTTAGTAAGCGAGGCGAAAGATGCAAGAATTTCATTATCATTGTCAGGTCTTTTAATTGGTGACGCAGAGATTTCAGATATAAATTTTAGCCACTCTGTTTCAAAACAAATAATCTTTTTAATTGGTATAGCGCAAGATACTAATGAATTAGACAAAGTTATTTATCATGCAAGAACCGTAAAAGGCGTTAAAAAAGTTATTAGTCATCTCATCCTTAAAAATGATAAAAAAAGAATGTAGTTAAGAATATGTCAAAAATTTCTGTTCAAATGGACCCTATAGAGCTTGTGGATATAAAAGCTGATACAACTTTTGCTCTTACATTAGAAGCTCACAAAAGAGGGCATGAATTATTTTATTATAACCCTAAAAACTTATCTTATTATAATGGTAAGGTTTATGCTAAAGGGAAAAATATTATTAAAATTCAAGATTCACATCTTGATCATGTAACGCTATCTGAAGAAATAATAAAAGATTTATCCGAAGAAGATATAATCTTATTAAGACAAGACCCTCCTTTTGATATGACATA
>CAWVYV010000114.1:0-3862 GCA_963934475.1 uncultured Alphaproteobacteria bacterium
AATAGCTGAAGAAATGGATATTATTGAAAAAAATGTTTTTAAATTTTGCTGGACAGTAGATTTTCCAATGTATGAGTTGGATGAAAAAACTGATTCTATAATATTTAGTCATAATCCTTTTTCAATGCCACAAGGAGGAATGGAAGCGCTAGAAAATAAAGACCCTTTAGATATCTTAGCTTGGCAATATGATATAATTTGTAATGGTATTGAGCTCTCTTCAGGGGCTATTAGAAATCATAAAACAGAAATTATGGAGAAAGCATTTAATATAGCTGGCTATAGTAATGAAGATTTAAAAAATAGGTTTGGAGCTTTATATAATGCTTTTAAATATGGTGCGCCTCCACATGGAGGCATAGCACCAGGAATTGATAGAATAGTAATGTTGCTAGCTAATGAGCCAAATATTAGAGAAGTAATAATGTTTCCAATGAATCAGCAGGCACAAGATTTATTAATGAATGCTCCTTCAGATATTGATGAGAATCAATTAAAGGAGCTTTCACTTAAAATTAATAAACCTAAAAAGTTAGAAAAATAATTAATCTGATACTTTAATTAGAAGTTTTCCAAAGTTTTTTCCATTCATAAGGCCTATAAAAGCTTCTGGAGCATTTTCAAGTCCTTCGACAATATCTTCTTTATAAACTATCTTTCCTTCTTTAATCCATTTTGCCATTCTTTCTTGTCCTATATGGTATTTTTGTGCAAATTGGAATACTAAGAAGCCTTCTGTTGTGCATTGGCCTGTTAACATAGCTCTATGTGTTCTAAGGCCTGGATCTGGAGCTGTTAGATTATACTGAGATATAACTCCACATACAGCTACTCGGGCGTAATTAGCTAGTTTATTAATAACTGAATCAGTAATCTTGCCTCCTACATTATCAAAATAAACATTAACTCCATTTGGACAATATTTATCTAACATGTCGTCAACATTTTCATTTTTGTAGTCTATTGCGGCATCAAAATTTAATGTATTTGTTAAATAATCACATTTTTCTTTTCCTCCAGCTATTCCTACTACACGGCAGCCCCCTATCTTTGCAATTTGGCCTACTAGTTGCCCTACAGCTCCAGAAGCAGCTGATACAACCACAGTATCACCAGGAATTGGTTTGCCTACATGAAGTAAACCAAAGAAAGCAGTCATTCCAGGCATCCCTAACACGCCTACAGCAGTCTGAATAGGAGCAATATCAGGGTTTATCTTTCTAATAGATGTAGGGTTGGCAATTGCATATTCTTGCCATCCTAATGTAAACCCTTCAACTATATCGCCTTTTTTATATTCTGGAGTATGAGAATTGATTACTTCTCCTACTGCCCCTCCTACAATTAAATCTCCTTCATTTATTGATGCAGCATAGCTTTTAGCTTTACTCATTCTGCCTCTCATATATGGGTCTAGGGATAACCATAGAATTTTTATTAGAACTTCACCGTGTCTTGCTTCAGGCATATTAGATTCTACAATCTCAAAGTTTTCTAGTATAGGCATACCCACTGGTCTAGTTTTCATTAATATTTGTCTATTTATAGTCATTATTTTTATACCCTTTCATAAATATTAAAAATCTTTTTTTGGAGAACTTGGTATTGCGAATTCATTTTTATTCATTCGGCCAGATAAATAATTTTTTCTACCTGCTTGTATAGCAAGTTTCATTGCTTCTCCCATTTCAATAGGATTATTTGCTAAGGCTATTGCAGAATTAATAAGTACTCCATCACATCCTAACTCCATGGCAATACATGCGTCTGATGCAGTCCCTATTCCAGCATCAACTATAATAGGGATTTTACTATTATCAATTATCATTTTTAAATTAAGTTTATTTTGAATTCCTAAACCAGAACCAATAGGAGAGCCTAGAGGCATGACTGCAACGCATCCATCATCTTCTAGTTGTTTAGCAAGAATGGGGTCATCTGAGCAGTAGGCCATTACTTTAAAACCTTCTTTAACAAGAATTTTTGAAGCTTTTATTGTTTCTATCATATTTGGGTAAAGACTTTTTTTGTCACCTAAAACCTCAAGTTTTACTAAGTCCCAGCCTCCTGCTTCTCTTGCTAAATTTAAGGTTCTGATGGATTCTTCAGCAGTGTAGCAGCCAGCAGTATTTGGCAAATAGGTATAGGTTTTAGGATTAATTATATCTGTAATTATCGCCTCTTCTGGATTGGATAGATTAGTTCTTCTAATAGCTACAGTTATAATTTCTGCACCAGAGGAATGAATTGCTTTTAAATTTTCTTCAAAGCTCTTAAACTTACCACTACCTATTATCAATCTAGAATTATATGATTTGCCCGCAATTTCTAAAAGGTCTTTATTGTCAGATATATTACTTCCTCCTCCAATAAAATTCACTATTTCTATCTTATCTTTATCCATTATAATATGATTGGTGTAATTAGACCTACTTACTATTTCTCTATTAACTTCAATAGCAATATTATTTTTACTAAGATTTAATTGTTTTAGTAAAAATTCAATTGTTTGAGATTGTTCTATTAATTTTGTTTCGCCATTTATACGAACAGTTATTTGTTTTTTTGACATTTTTATATGTTATCATCTCTTGGTTATTTATATATATAATGTATATTGTTTCAGTATATATATAAGACAAGTTTAAAATAGTATTATAAGGTTGATTTGTGAATAAGTTAAATAATATTTTAGTAATCAATGGTCCTAACTTAAATTTATTAGGAGATAGAGAACCTAGTATATATGGAAATTTAAAATTAAAGGATATAGAGCACAGTCTCATCGAATTAGGTAAAAGCAATCTATATGAGGTAAGTTGTATACAAAGTAATTATGAGGGTGAATTAATTGAAGCTATACAAAATGCCTCTAGGTCATATTCTGGTATAATAATTAATGCAGGAGGTTATTCTCATACATCCATAGCTTTAATGGATGCTTTGAAATCTTATAGTAAACCAATTATTGAGGTTCATATGTCAAATATATATGCTAGAGAAAAATTTAGGCATGAATCATATATTTCGAGGGTAGCCAGCGGGTGTATTTGTGGTTTTGGAGCTTTAGGGTACGAATTAGCAGTATATTCTATTATTAAATTATTAGAACAAAAAATTAATAAATATTAGGAGAGTTTTATGGGAAGAATTACGTTAGATAAGCCTCTAATAAAGGAGTTATCAGAACTTTTAAATGATAATAATTTATCTGAAATAAGTGTTACCCAAGGAAGGCTCTCAGTAAAAATTGCAAGAAATTTAACATCAGGTGGAGCTATAGTTAATCATGTTACAGATAAGAATATATTAGAAATAGAAGATACAGAGAATGTTTCTAACCATGCCGGTGCAGTCAAGTCACCCATGGTAGGCACAGTTTATTTAGCTTCTTCTCCTGAAGATAAACCTTTTATATCTGTTGGTCAGACTGTTAAAGAAGGTGACCAATTATTTATAATAGAAGCTATGAAAACAATGAACCCAGTAAAGTCGCCTTTTTCTGGTGTGGTAAAGCAAATTATTATTAAAAACGAAATGCCTATAGAATATGATGAAGTTCTTGCAGTCATTGATATTACATAAAGTATTATAAAGTGATTAGAAAAGTATTAATAGCAAATCGTGGTGAAATAGCTTTACGAATAATTAGAGCTTGTCATGAATTAGATATAAAAACAGTAGCTGTTCATTCTACTACAGATGAAAATGCCATGCATGTAAGACTTGCTGATGAAAGTGTATGTATTGGTCCTGCTTCTGCTAAAAAAAGTTATTTAAATATTTCTGCTATTTTATCTGCCGCAGAAGTTAGTGGAGCAGATGCTATACATCCTGGCTATGGGTTTCTTTCAGAAAATGC
>CAWVYV010000115.1:0-3840 GCA_963934475.1 uncultured Alphaproteobacteria bacterium
TGCTATGGATTTATGGGACTTTGCAGAATTAGGATATCAAGAAAACCAAAGTTCAGCTCGACTCATTGATGAACTAGAAAAAGAGGGATTTACTATCTCAAGAGGTGTTGCTGAAATTCCAACTGCTTTTATAGCAGAGTACTCTAATGGTGGACCTGTAATAGGAATACTAGGAGAATTTGATGCCCTTCCTGGTCTCGCTCAAACATCATCACCTTTTAAAGAGATTCAATCTAATGCTACTGGAGCAGGTCAAGCTTGTGGTCATCATCTATTTGGCGCTGGATCAGCATGGGCAGCTGTAGTTATTAAAGAATGGTTAATCGAAAATAATATTCCTGGGACTATTAGATTTTATGGAACTCCTGCTGAAGAAGGCGGTTCAGGAAAAGTTTATATGGTAAGAGAAGGTTTATTTACTGATGTAGATATAGTTTTGCATTGGCATCCTGATGATGTAAATGGCGCAAATGCTATGACAAATAATTCTAATAAATCTGCTAAATTTACTTTTAGAGGAATCTCAGCACATGCTGCTGGAGCTCCAGAGCTTGGTAGATCTGCATTAGATGGTGTTGAGTCAATGAATATGATGGTTAATATGATGCGTGAACATATGCCTCAATCTTCAAGAATACATTATGTTATTACTAAGGGTGGGCTTGCTCCAAATGTTGTTCCTGATTTGGCCGAGGTTTATTACTATGTTCGTCATCCTAAAATGACTATGGTGGATGAATTATTTCAAAGAGTTGTAAAAACTGCAGAAGGAGCAGCAATAGGAACAGAGACTTCAGTAAGTTTTGAAGTAATGCATGGAAATTATTCTTTATTACCAAATACAACTTTACAAAAATTAGTGCATGAAAAGCTAACTGAAGCAGGCGGAGTAACTTACTCAGATGCTGAGAACTCTTATGCTCAAGAGATATATAAAACTTTCATGAAGCCTAGTTTAGAAATAGGTTCTCAAGAAAATATAAGGCCTTATAAAGAATCTCATAGTTATGGCTCAACTGATGTAGGTGATGTTAGTTGGAATGTTCCAACTGCAGGATTTAGAGCTGCTACATGGGTTCCTGGAACTGCAGCTCACTCTTGGCAAGCAGTAGCCTCTGGAGGCACTTCTATAGGTTTAAAAGGAACACAGATGGCGGTTAAAACTTTAAGCGCTACCGCTATAGAATTATTTCTTCAACCTGAACTCATTAAAAATGCAAAAATAGAACTTGCACAAAGAGTAGGTAAAGATTTTAAATATGAACCTTTGCTGGGTGACAGGTTGCCACCGTTAAATTATAGAAAATAATTTACTTTTGAACTGAAACTGCTGCTCCAGGCCTTCTTAAATCTGCATAGCCATAGTTCAACCCATCCTGAATATGAATGCTTTGTGTGCTTCCCATAGTTTTTTGTGCTTCTGTTTTATGACCCATGCTGTCTAATTGCCTTGAAATATCAGAACTAAGGATAGATTCATAATCCAAACCAGTATAAGGCCAGTCTTTATGTATTCTTGGAAGCATAGTGGCTTCACCAATATTTAAATTAAAATCTATAACTCCTGATACAACACGTAAAACTGCAGCAGGAATAAAAGAACCACCTGGTGAACCTGTAACAAGGATAAGTTGCCCTGACTTGTCAAAGACCATTGTGGGAGTCATGGTACTCATAGGTCTCTTGCCTGAAGCAAATCGATTACCGGGGCTAGCTGCCCTCCCTTGAACTGATTTATCACCATATCTAAAGGCAAAATTATTCATTTGATTATTCATTAAAATACCAGTTCCAGGAATAGTTACTCCAGAACCAAAGGAGTAGCCTAAGGTATAAGTGTTTGAGACTGCATTACCCTCAGAATCAACAATAGAGTAATGAGTAGTATCTCTACTCTCATTTACCACTGACATGGGTTTAATTTTTGAACTTGGTGTTGCTGTTTTAAATTTAAAATTCTTTAAAAGTTCAATTGTTCTTGCTCTTGAAAGAAGCTTTTCTGTGGGAACATCATAAAATGCTGGATCACCAATATGATGAGACCTATTGTTATGACCTCTTCTTAAAGATTCTGCAAGAAGATGATAAGTTCGTGTGGCATTGCTGTCTTGATCATTAAATTTATAATTTTGTAAAATATTAAGAGCAGTAAGAAGAACAACTCCACCACCAGATGGAGCGCCTGGAGCAAAAACAGTATTACCCCTATAAGGCACAGCGATAGGAGCGCCAGCATTAATTTTATAGTTTTTTAAATCATTAAGAGTCATGAAACCATTGTTAGCATTCATAGCTTTTACAATTTTTTTTGCTACCTCCCCTTCGTAAAAACCTTTAGAGCCATTATTAGCAATAGCAATTAATGTTTTAGCCAAATCAGGTCTTTGCATTAATGAGTATTCAGAAAGAGCTTTGCCATCTTTAAAATATATTTTTGTAGATTCATTATCAGCTAATAATTGAGGAGTACTTTCTATAGCTTTTTGTAAATCATAAGAAACTACTATTCCATCTTGAGCTTGTTTTATAACAGGTTCTAAAACTTCAGCTAAAGAAAGTTTTCCAAAATTAGAATGTGCTTCAACCAAACCTGCAACAGTTCCAGGAACTGCTGAGGCTTTGTATCCATATTTTGATTTATTAAAATCTGTTTTTTTGTAATCTCGTGGAAGGTTAGTACCAAATAAATCTTTAAGATTTGAATTTAATGGAGAGTTGCTTCGGTAATCTATATAAAAGATTTCCTTTTGCTCCTTCATGTATATAAGCATAAAGCCGCCGCCGCCTAAATTACCCGCTCTTGGTAAAGTTATTGCTAGTGAGAAGCCTACAGCTACAGCAGCATCGATTGCATTTCCACCTTTGTTTAAAATCTCTATTCCAATATCTGATGATAGATTATTTTGTGAAACAACCATTCCAGAAGAACCAACAATAGGATGAAAGGGGGACCGATAATCTATGTAGTTTTGCTGTGCATTGACTGAATAGCTAGTCAGAAAAAAACAAAGCAATAATAATCTCATCAAAAGACCATTGGAGCTAGGTAGTATGAGAATAAAGTTACTACAAGAATACCTACTAAATTTAAAAAGAAGCCAGCTTTCATCATAGTAGCTATTGTGAATTTACCTGAGCCGTAAACAATAGCATTTGGTGGTGTTGCAACTGGTAGCATAAAGGCACAACTTGCAGCTAGACATACTGGTATCGTTAAAGATACAGGAACTACGCCTATGGCTATTGCCAATGCTCCTATAACAGGTAGAAATGTGCTGGTTGTAGCTACATTGCTCGTCATCTCAGTTAAAAATATTATAAGCGTTGCCACAGCTAGAATTAAAACTATAGGCTCAACATTTTGCAGCACTGTTAAGCCCTGCCCGATCCATATTCCCAAACCTGTATTTGATACTTGGGCTGCTAAAGATAGACCACCACCAAATAAAATCAAAAGACCCCAAGGCAGTTTAGTAGTTTTATCCCAATGCATTAGATCAGAGCCCTTATTAGATGATGGAATCATAAAAAGTAAAATAGCAACTATGATTGCAACACCTGCATCCTCTAATCCTACTCCAAAAGTCTCTCTAATTACCCTACTAGTCATCCATGCCAAAACAGCCAATCCAAAAATAAAAGAAATTTTTATTTCATCTTTTGATAGTGGGCCCAAATCATTCAACATTTGTGATAATTTAGATTTAGTTTCAGAAGATGCTATAAATGTAGTGGGAAAGATAAATTTAGTAAGAATTAACCATGCAGAAATTAACATTACTAAAGCAACAGGAACTCCTAATTTCATCCAAGTAAAGAAATCAATTTTAATTCCATACT
>CAWVYV010000116.1:0-3838 GCA_963934475.1 uncultured Alphaproteobacteria bacterium
CTATGGCAACGGTATGTGGAGCATCATTAGCATTAATGGATGCAGGCGTTCCTATTAAAAAACCAGTTGCAGGAATAGCAATGGGATTAATAAAAGAAGGTGATAAGTTTGCAGTATTATCAGATATATTAGGGGATGAAGACCATCTCGGTGATATGGACTTTAAAGTTGCCGGTACAGATGCTGGTATAACTTCTCTGCAAATGGATATAAAAATCACATCTATTACGAGAGAAATTATGTCTTTAGCCCTAGATCAAGCAAAGGAGGGGCGTTTACATATACTTTCAGAAATGGCAAAAGAAATTAAAGTTGCTAGAAAAGAGGTAAATGAATTTGCACCACGTTTAGAAAGAATGCAAGTTGCTGTAGATAAGATCAGAGAAGTAATAGGCCAAGGAGGAAAAGTTATAAAAGAAATATCTGCTAATTCTGAGGCTAAAATAGATATAGATGACACAGGATTAATATCAATATTTGCGACTAGTAAGGAATCAATAGAAAAAGCAAAAGCTGAAATTGAAAGCATCGTAGCTGAGCCAGAAGTAGGGGTTATCTATGACGGTAAAGTGGTTAAAGTGATGGATTTTGGTGCGTTTGTTAATTTTATAGGAAAGAAAGATGGTCTTGTTCATATCAGTGCAATGGCTCCTGAAAGAGTAGAAAAAGTTACTGATATATGTAACGAAGGAGATACTGTAAAGGTTAAAGTTATGGGATTAGACGATAGAGGTAAAGTTAGATTGTCTATGAAAGTAGTTAACCAAGAAACTGGAGAAGACATATCTGATCAATTTCCTGAGCAAGAAAATGATCGTCCAAAAGGACCTCCTAGGGGTGGAAAAAGAAGACCTCCACAAAGAAGATAATTATATAAAGAAAGGAAAGTAAGGTTTGTTTCCTACTTTAAACTCATTAAAAATATCAGGTGCTGATGTTCTCCCTCTAATTGAGGGAGGAAAAGGGTGTTGTGTAACTAATGGCAATACTTCCGGTGCTTGGGCGGAAGCCGGAGGTATAGGCACAATATCTGGAGTTAATCCTGACTCATATGATTCTAATGGTATAATAATACCACAAACTTATTCTGGAAAGACTAGAATAGAACGTCACCAAGAGTTAATAGATTATGCAATTGAAGGAGGAGTTCAGCAAGCAAAGATAGCGCATGATATGAGAAAAGATAATGGAAGAATACATGTTAATATCTTGTGGGAAATGGGCGGAGCTGAAACTGTTTTAAAAGGTATATTAGAAAAATCAAAAGGCTTAGTCCATGGAATTACTTGTGGTGCGGGTATGCCATATAAACTAGGCGATATATGTGCCAGTTTTGGAGTATATTATTATCCTATTATATCCTCTGCAAGAGCTTTTAAAATACTGTATAAAAGAGCGTATTCAAGAAGTGCAGAGTGGTTAGGTGGTGTAGTTTATGAAGACCCATGGTTAGCAGGTGGGCATAATGGGTTATCAAATCTTGAGGATCCAGAAGTTCCACAAGATCCTTACCCAAGGTGTTTAGAGCTAAGAAAAGCGATGAGAGCTGTAGGTTTAGATGAGACCCCAATAGTAATGGCAGGCGGAGTTTGGCATTTAAAAGATTGGGTAAAATGGATTGATAATAAAGAATTAGGTCCTGTAGTATTTCAATTTGGCACTAGACCCCTTTTGACTAAAGAAAGCCCTATATCGCAAACTTGGAAAGATCGTTTATTAACGCTTGATAAACAGGACATATTATTACATAGGTTTAGCCCTACTAATTTTTATTCATCAGCAGTAAAAAATACTTTTATTAAAGATTTAATGGAAAGAAAAAAAAGACAGTTAAATACGTCTGTATCTAAAGTAGATGAAATGATTGTTCCTATAGCATTTGGAAAAAATAAAAATAAAATTTTCTATTTTACTAAAGAAGATGCAATTAAGGCACATGGCTGGTTAAATCAAGGTTATACTGAAATTTTAAAGACGCCTGATGATACAGTAATTTTTGTTACAGAAGAAAATTCTTTAGAAATTAGAAAAGATCAAAAAGATTGTATGGGTTGTTTGAGCCAATGTAAATTTTCTAATTGGTCAGATAATGAAGAGAATAAATATTCTACAGGTAAAAAAGTTGATCCACGAAGTTTTTGTATACAAAAAACACTTCAAAATGTAGCGCACTTTGAAGACCCTGAGAATGAATTAATGTTTGCTGGACATAATGCTTGGAAATTTAAACAAGATCCATTTTATTCTAATGGGTTTGTGCCAACTGTAAAAGAATTAGTAAATAGGATAGCTAGTGGAGAATAGTAGCACCTAAATATTTCATACTTAGGTGCTTAACAAATTTATTTAAATATATAAAGAGTAACTGGACCAAATGTATGATTTGGAGGTGCTAATCTTCCTGGTAATTGATTAAGAGCTACACCGTCATCATCCATACCAACTTCATATTGTACCCAATTTTTATTTTGAAATTCAGAAGGTAAGTTTTTTGCTGTTTCACTATATTGCACTTTTACTTTAAAGCGTAATTGATTCATACTTTTAGGGTCAGCAGGAGTTTTAATACAAGCAGGGCCTTTACCTGCAAACTTAGCTCCACCTTCTGTTACACACCATTCAGGTTGAGGGCTTGCTTTAGAAGTTCTTTTTAATTTAAAAATAGTTGATTCTCCACCATGAATTTTACTACTTTCATCAATTTCTAGAACTGCCCAGTATTCTTTATCAACCCATGCTGATTCAGTACTCTCCGGTAAACCTCCTTGCATATAGAATATATAGCTCGGAAATAGTCCTGCAAAATAGAGACGTGCTGTGTCTGATTTAATAGTGATTACTTCTTGTGAACTAGCAATTTTGTGAGTAATTCCTATAAATATAAATACGGCAAATATTAATATGCTTAAATTTTTTAAATATTTCATAAATTCTCTCCTATATTTTAATAAAAAAACCCCGCCCCTTAGGGACGGGGTTTTCTATTTATTTAAAACCAAATAATATTCTATTATGCTGTTCTAACTAAGCCATAACGTTTATTTGATGGTTTGCCACCTTCTTCTCTAAATCGTTCAGCAAGCTGTCCAATTTTATCTTCTGAGAATGAAGGCATATCTGGTAGGTTTTTAGCTTCATTTAAACCTAACTCATATAGACGTGCAGAATTTAATCCAAAAATAGCTTGTTTTGTAAGACTATTTTCTCCTCCAAGAGCAGGAAGGTCATATTTTTTCTGCATATCTTCAGGAACTTCAAGTCGTCTCATAGCTTCAATTTGCCACTGTGGTGAACCATACCAAACAGTATCTGTTCCCCAAACTACATGATCAGCTCCCATTCCCTTTACAAGAGTAGATATAAAAGCAGCACAGAAACGTGGATGTGCAACTGCAGAGTTAGCGAAAGTAGAGCCAATTTCTGCATATACATTAGACACACCATATTTTTCTGGTATAGCTGCTAAATCTGAAGACCATTTAATATATCCACCACTTTCTTCAAATTCATTCCATGCTTGATCCGGTAGTTCAAGGAATGGACGTAAAGCAGAGTGATAGATCACAAAATTCATCTCAGGCCAGTCTTGTGCAGCTTTTGGCACATCATCAACTGTAGCATATTGCCATACACCTTTAAATGAAGTTTCATAATCTGGTGGTAATAAACCTTTATGAATACAAATAGTAGGTTTTGGGCCTCCATTACGATAAGCTTTTACTGCTTTTTCATAAAAAGGATACATTAGTTTTTCATCATCTAAACGCCATGGGTATTTAGATGGTGATAATGGATCACCAATTGTATAAGATTTCCATGAATCAGGTTTTAGAACTTC
>CAWVYV010000117.1:0-3796 GCA_963934475.1 uncultured Alphaproteobacteria bacterium
AAAGTTGATGATCAGTTTTAACAAATAGAATATTGGATAAGGGATTAAATTATGAGACATAAAATGGGTCACAGAAAGCTTAATAGAACTAGTTCTCACAGAAAAGCTATGTTTGCTAATATGTCTACAGCATTAATTAAACATGAACAAATTAGAACTACTATAGCTAAAGCTAAAGAACTTAGACCAATAGTAGAGAAGCTTATAACTTTAGGAAAAAAAGGAAGCTTACATGCGCGAAGATTTGCTATTGCAAGATTAGCTCCTGATGCAAATATTGAAAAGTTGTTTGGAGAAATAGCAAAAAGATACGAAAGTAGAAGTGGTGGATATACCCGTATATTAAAAGACGGTAATAGATATGGTGATAGTGCCCCTATGGCATATATTGAACTAGTTGATAGAAATACTGCAGCTAAAGGCCTTGATAGTGGTCCAGTAGAAGAAGCTAAAGAAGTAGATTCTGATAGTACGGCTTAAGAAAAGAGCTTTCTAAAGTATATTTAATTTTATTTTTAGTTATTATGTTATTAGTGCTTAGTTACGTGTCTTTAATTGTAATTATATAAGGCTAGAAATATGTATTTAATTTTATCTATAGCTATTGGTGGTGCAATAGGTGCAACATCTAGATATATTATATCAAATGCAATCCAAAACATATCTTCAAATACCTTCCCTTATGGCATGTTAGTTTGTAATATCCTTGGGTCAATAATATTGGGCTTGCTATATGATAGTTTAGCAAAGGCTGATATTTTTACTGATAATATTAAAGCTTTTATACAAATAGGCATATTAGGGTCATTTACAACATTTTCAGCTTTTTCCTTAGAAGCATTTTTAATGTTTGAAAAGGCTGACTATACTGCAGCTGTTATCTTTATTTTATTATCTGTATTGCTCTCTATCAGTGGTTTAGTATTAGGTGTTAATATGATTCGTTTGGTGTATTGATCTATGTCTAATAGTAATGAGCCAATAAAAGTTTCTATCGAGGAAACAGGACAAAGGCTAGATAAATTTGTGGCTTCCCGTACAGAAAATTTATCATTTGTTGCTATTCAAAAATTATTACGTACTGGTCAAATCAGACTTAATGGTAAGAGAGCAGTGGGTAAAAAAAAGATTGAAACAGGAAATAGTATAAGAATTCCTTCTATATTTAGAAATATAAAAAAATCTAAATTTTTAAGTTATACGGAATTAAATGATGATCTACAGGACTTTGTAAATAATTCTATATTATACAAGGATAAAGAAATTATTGCTGTTAACAAGCCAGCAGGGCTTGCTGTTCAGGGTGGCTCAAGAATATATGATCATGTAGATGGGTTACTAGATTACTTTCGCTTTGAATCTACTTATAGACCGCAGTTAGTGCATAGAATAGATAAAGAAACTAGTGGTGTATTGTTGTTATCTAGAAAGCCAGATACCACTAGACGTTTAGCAGAAGCTTTTAGAGTAAGAGATGTTAAAAAGGTTTATTGGGCTTTTGTCATTGGTCATATGCCAAAGACAGCTGGATCAATTAATGCACCTTTAGGTACTATTAATAGTAAAAACTTTGAGAGGGCAGCTTTTGATCTAGATGGAAAAGAATGTAAAACAGTTTATAATGTATTATGGAAAGGTAATTTTAAAAACACTAAATTATCTTTAGTAGAATTTCTTCCTGAAACTGGAAGAAAACATCAAATTAGAGCGCATTGTAATCATGTAGGTTGTTCAATAATAGGAGACACTAAATATATTAGTAAAACACATCGTGAGTTAAAACATATTTATAAATTTTCTTCTAATATGCAACTTCATGCAAGAGAAATAGGAATTCCTGATATAGAAGGCATAACACTTAGGATTAAAGCTCCTATTCCAAAACATATGTTAAATATTTTTGAAGTATTAAAATTATCAAAAGATATTTTAAATTAGTAAATATATATGGCTAATAAACCTAAACTTACATTTAAAATTATTAATTCTAGTGAAAATAATTACTGTATTCAAATTAATGATAAAATAGCAAAGACTCCAAATGGAAATTTGATAGAGTTGCCGACATTAAAATTAGCAAAAATAATACTTAAAGATTTCCAATCAAAAAAATCTAAAATGCTTGCTAATATAGTATCTCCTGTAAGGATAACTAATACAGCAATTGATAAGTTAGTAACAAGCAATTATGCTTACATAGAACAATTAAGCGCATATCTTAATAGCGATGTAGTTTGCTATTTTTCTTATTCTCCCAAAGATTTAGTAAAAAAACAAAATAAGAATTGGCTACCTATGATTAAATTTATGCAAGATGAATATAATATTAATATATTATATACATCTGAAATATCAGCCATAAGCCAGCCAAAAGATAGCTTAGCTAAATTAAAAAAAATATTGAAAAGTAAAAACTGTTTTGAATTATCTGCAATAGGAGTGCTTGTCCAGTTAACTAATTCAATAATAATTTCGTTAGCTCTTGTAAATGATAAGATTAATGCTAAGGATGCTTATGAAATAAGTAACTTAGAAGAAATTTATCAATCTTCTTTTTGGGGTAAGGATGAAGAAGCTTTTACTAGACTTAAGGCTATTAGTATTGATATAAAAAATGTAAAAAAATATTTTGAGGCGATTAAAGAATAATAATTATATTTTAAGGATTTAGTTGTGAAAGATGTATTAAAAGAATTGCAAAAGAAGAAAGATAGGGCAAAACTTTCTGGTGGGTTAAAACGTCTAGAAAGCCAGCATGCAAAAGGAAAGCTGTCTGCTCGTGAGAGGATTAGCGTTCTTGCTGATAAGGGTACATTTATAGAGTATGACATGTTTGTAGAGCATCGTTCCACAGACTTTGGTATGGAAAAAAATAAAATACCAGGAGACGGTGTAGTAACAGGTACATGTAAAATAAATGGGCGTTCAGTATTAATATATAGTCAAGATTTTACGGTATATGGTGGTTCTTTAAGCGAAGCGCATGCAGAAAAAATTTGTAAGGTTTTAGATCAGGCTATGAAATTAGGGTTGCCTGTAATAGGGCTAAATGATTCAGGTGGAGCTCGTATCCAGGAAGGGGTTGCCTCATTAGGAGGTTACGCAGAGGTTTTCCAAAGAAACGTATTAGCCTCTGGTTTTATTCCTCAAATTTCAGTCATTATGGGCCCGTGCGCAGGAGGCGCTGTATATTCTCCAGCGATAACAGATTTTATATTTATGGTTCAGGATTCATCATATATGTTTGTTACAGGACCAGATGTAGTAAAAACTGTTACTCATGAAACTGTAAGTGCTGAAGAGTTAGGTGGAGCTTCTAGTCATACTAAAAAATCTGGTGTAGCTGATTTAGCATTTGATGATGATATAACTGTATTGGAACAAACTAGAAGGCTTTTAGATTTTTTACCTCTTTCAAATAAAGAAAAAGCGCCATCTAGATTAACTGAAGACCCAAGAGATAGAAAATCATTTAATTTAGATACACTTATACCTGACAACTCTAATAGTCCTTATGATATGAAAGAATTAATATTAACTATAATTGATGAAGAAGATTTTTTTGAAATACAACCTGACTATGCTCAAAATATTATAATTGGTTTTGCAAGAATATCTGGAGAAACTATAGGAATAGTAGCCAATCAGCCTATGGTTCTTGCAGGATGCTTAGATATTGATTCCTCTCGCAAAGCGGCAAGATTTGTACGTTTCTGTGATTGTTTTAATATCCCAATTGTCACTTTAGTTGATGTTCCTGGTTTTTTGCCTGGGACTTCGCAAGAATTTAATGGAA
>CAWVYV010000118.1:0-3779 GCA_963934475.1 uncultured Alphaproteobacteria bacterium
CCCCATGCGCCAAGTGTAGGACTTTCCCAGTCATCCTCAACAAAACGAATATCATTTTTTTTACAATCAATTCCAAGTGTATTTAAACTTTGTAAATACAACTCTTGGATATTATCAGGAGAAGGCTTCAGTATTGTTTGAAACTGATAGTAATGTTGTAGTCTATTAGGATTTAAACCGTATCGCCCATCAGTAGGCCTTCTACATGGCTGAACATAAGCTGCTTTCCATGGCTTTTTTCCTAATGCTTTTAGAAAGGTAGCAGGATGAAAAGTTCCTGCCCCCACTTCCATATCAATAGGTTGCAAAATAAGACAATTATTTTTTGCCCAAAACTGCTGTAATCGAAATATTATAGATTGGAAAGAATTGTCTTCTAAATGCATTTTAGGCCCTACCCTTTAGGAGAGTTACATTCAGGACACGATGATCCTGATAAGAAGTAATTATTACACACATCACACTTTTCTAAGTCTTGGACATTACCTGCTTTAAATTTACTTTTATTGTTGTTATTTTCATTTTTATTAGAAGGTTTATTTTCTTTTATATGCGTTCGTTTTTCTATTAACTTAAACCCATACCAAATAATTAACATTATTACAGATAACAATATTATTTTTGGAAAACTAAAACCTAACATTACAACTCCTATACTATTTTAATAAAAAATTACTATAGCCCAAACTTTGCAAATGCAATTCTTTCCTCTATATGCTCAATAATTCTAGAATAGCTAGATGAAGAAAGACCAAGCCTTTGTCCTAATTTTTTTCTGCCTGAAATTTCTTTAAAAACTACTTGTTCATTAAAACGTTCTCTCATCACTTGTTTTAACTCTCCAATTGAATCGGCTAAACCAATTTCACACGCTTTAGAACCAGAAAATATTTTTGCTTCAAATACACCTTCTTCTTTAACTACCTCTGCATTTAATCTATTTCCTCGCCTAGTGCTAACCCAATCTTTAAATTGCTGATGTATTTCTTCTTGCAAATCAGTAATGACTTTTACATCATCAGAGTTTTGTGGCTGAAAAGGATCTAGCATACCTTTGTTTTCACCTTTAGAAAACACTCTTCTTTCTACTCCAATTTTTTTAATAACCTCTACAAACCCAAATCCAGCTGAGATTACACCAATGGAACCCACAATTGATGCTGGCATAACAAAAATCTCATCAGCTGCACATGCTAACCAATAACCTCCTGATGCAGCTACATCTTCAACAAATGCAAAAACAGGAATATTATTTTTTTTAGACAGTTCTATTATTCTTTCTGAGATAAGCGCAGACTGAACTGGCGACCCTCCTGGTGAATTTATTATTAAAGCAACACCAGCAATTTTTTTTCCAGCAAATGCTCTTTCAATCTGTTTTTCTAAACTTTCTAATGAAAGGTTACTAGATCCAAGAAATTTTGAACCACTAGCTATGACTCCATTAAGCCTTATTACATTTATAACCGATGGTTTGCCTTTAAAAAACTTAGAAACAAAACTCATTTAAATATCCTTTTCTTCAAATAATTATTTTTATTAGTCTAGTTGTATATTGCTTTTATTATTTAGTATACTATTACACTCATCAGTATAACTTCCATCATTATTATGTAATATTAGACCAGGCAATATTTGTACACCTGAATTAGCATCTTTTCTTGCCTGCACTATCATTAACTTAGATTTAACTTTTGCTTTAGGCCATAATGGGAATACTTTTATATCTCCCCATGAAGTATATAACTTACTTAAAATTAAATCTAGATTTTCACTTCTAAATACAAAATTCATATATCCCTTAGGTTTTAATTTTTTATATGCAGCTAAAAACCATTGATTTATATTTATTTCATACCGTGCAGATGCTTTAAGCTTATTATTTGATTTAATAACCTTATTTAAGTTAAAATAAGGAGGATTCATAATTACTCTATCAAATTTATTGTTGTATTCTTTTAAAAATGGTTGATCTAAAAGATCATTACAAATAACTTTTGTATTTTTATTATTTATATTGTTTTCTAATAAATTTTTTTTTGCTAATTCTACTAATTCTATATTTTTTTCTACTCCTATAATCTTAGAGTTGGGGAACTTTTTAGATAAGCAAATTAGTATAACTCCTGACCCTGCTCCAAACTCCATGCAGTTTGAATAATTTTTAATAGAAGAAGATAATAATATAGAATCTATACCTACACGAAACCCTTTTTTAGGCTGGAATAAAGATATACTTCCGTCCAAAATTTTATTTTTAGATACTTCTAATATGTTTTTAGACACAAATCACCATTTAGAAAATTTTAAAAAATATATATAATAATACTTTATATTGAATAATAATAAATTAAATTTAAATTTATATTAAATATAAAAAATTTCTATATAAATACTAAAATAACAAATATTAAATATGAGCTATTAAAACTATGAAAAATACATATCTAAGTATTAAAGAAATTCAAGAAATTGTAAGTAAGGATTTACAAGAAGTAAATAATATTATTATTGATAATATTGGAAATGAAGTTCCGCTTATAAAAGACTTATCAAAACATATATTAGCTTCAGGAGGCAAAAGAATCCGCCCAATAGTAACATTATTAAGCTCTAGCTTATGTAATTATAGTGGTAAAAATCACCTTTTTTTAGCTGCTTGTGTTGAATTTATTCATACTGCCACCTTACTTCATGATGATGTTATAGATGAAAGCAAGGTAAGAAGAGGGGTAGCAACTGCTAATGATGTTTTTGGAAACAAAACTAGTGTTTTAGTTGGTGATTTTTTATTTTCACGTGCATTTGAGTTAATGGTTCAAAATGGTTCTAAAAAAATTTTAGAAATCTTATCTAAGGCCTCTTCCACAATAGCCCAGGGAGAAGTTCTGCAACTTACAACTATTAATGATTCTAATACTAGTAAAGAATTGTATATGAAAATTATTAAAAATAAAACAGCAAGTTTGTTTTCTGCCGCATCAGAGATTGGTGCAATTTTATCTGAAGAAGAGTATACAATTCAAAAATCTCTTAAAGTATATGGTGAAAAATTAGGAATAGCTTTTCAGCTTGTAGATGATGCACTAGATTATGTGGGAACTTCTGCTCTAGATAAAAATATTGGTGACGACTTTAGAGAAGGCAAAATGACACTTCCAGTAATTATAAGTTTAGAAGCATCGAACCTAGAAGAAAAATCTTTCTGGATCAAAACTATTGAAAATTTAGACCAATCTAGTAATGACTTAAATAAAGCAATTGAACTAATAAATAAATACAATGGAATTACCTCAACCCTTGCTCTTGCTAAAAAATACAGCATGGAAGCTATAAAATCATTAGAAATATTTCCTCAATCAGAAGCTAAGCTGGCGTTAGAATCGCTTGCATCAATTGCAGTTAATAGAAAAAAATAATGTTTATAACTTTGTAAATTTATAATGGTTGAACTGGCAATCTCCACCAACCTGTAAATTCAATAGAACTTTTTCCTGAAGTAAATATTTGTTCCATGTGAACTCTTGCGGTACCAGAAACACCAGCATATTTTCCTATTCCTGACATAAAATCTATTTTACCTTCACATCTCACATCTAAAGTAGACGTTGCGCCACTAGAACATTCTAATTTAGCTACTATAGTATCTCCACTCTTATCCTTAAGCACACAGTAACCGCTAACATTTTCCATTTGTGAAAAACCACAACTAAAACCTCTGCCAGGAGCCGCGTAAGCTGTAACCTTACAATCTATAAATCCACCATTTAATGGGTTTT
>CAWVYV010000119.1:0-3725 GCA_963934475.1 uncultured Alphaproteobacteria bacterium
TTCAGCAAAAGAAATTATTTCAGGAGCAGGGCATGATGCAGTAAATATTAATACAATTGCACCAACTGCAATGATTTTTATACCATGCATAGATGGCATTAGTCATAATGAAGTAGAAAATGTGCATAAAGAAGATGTAACAAAAGGGGCTCAAGTATTATTACATAGCATCATTGAATTAGCTGATAATTCATCAAAAATAATTAATAACTAAATTTATGACAGGATAAAATAATGGCTATAAATTGGACAGAAGCAAAAGTAAAAAAATTAGCAAAGCTATGGGGTAAAAATATTCCTGCAAGAGATATTGCAGAAAAATTAGGAGAAGGTATAACTAGGAATGCTGTAATAGGTAAAGCTAATCGTTTAGGACTTACTAAAGACCTTAAACCCAAAAGTATAGACAGTAGTAGTAATGGTAAAGTTATAAGTGATAACAGTGATAAGATGTTTCATTTAAAAATAAAAGGATGTAGATGGCCATTTGGCGACCCGGGGACAGATGAATTTCACTTCTGTGGAGCTAAACAAGAAATTGGAAAACCGTACTGTTTAGATCATTGCATGTTGGCCTATAGAAAAAAGGAAATTAAATAATTATTTTTTAGTTGAAGTTTTCTTTTTTACAATTTTAGCTAATTCTTCTTTAACAGATTTTTTAACTACTCTATCCAGATTAGCATTAAGCCATTCTTTTAGAGCGTTGTCAGCTAAATCTGTAACCACTTCTTGAACTAGTTCTTGAGTTTCTGCAAGATTAAAAGTATCAGAATATTTAGACAATTCTGCTTTTAGTGCTATTGCAGTTTTCTTAGATAAAATTTCTTTTGATTTTTTTTTCATAAAAGCCTGCTAATTATAAATTATATATCTACAGTTTAAATTAAAGGTTTTATATAAACAAGTTTTATTAAACAAGATAAAGAATATTATAATATTTTATTTAAATAATCATTGTCATAGCAACATGCTTTATTTTAAATGCAGCTTAGAAAAAAACTAAAAACCTTCAGTATTTATTTATGGCCTTAGCCTCATATCTAAATTTTTTAAAAATTGAAAAGTAATTTAGCAACAAAATTAGCCAAATATAAGATACCTAAAATATTAGGTATAAAATGTCCATAAAAATACTCTTGGTAAAATTGATTATAAAATACTTAAAGCGTACTATAAAAACCTAATAAATGAAGTTAGAATGAAAGAAAAAAAATAATAATGCTAAGATTATACTTAATATTTTTATTCATATTACTTCCTTATAAAAGCTATGCTGAAACAACTTTACGTATGGCAAATTGGCTACCTCCTACTCACCCATGGGTATTAAATATTATGATTCCATGGATTAAAAATGTTTATGTCGCCTCTGAAGGTAGAGTTAAAATCATATTATTAGAAGCTCCAATTGGCCCCCCACCAGCTCACTATAATTTTGCTGTAAAAGGCATTGCTGATATTACATATGGCGTTCATAACTATACAGCAGGACGTTTTACAAGCACACAAATTACTGAGCTACCTTTTCTAAGCAATAGTTCCGAAATATTATCAGTTGCTTGGCAAAGAATATATATGAAGGAGCTATTAAGCTTAGATGAACATAAAGGAACACACTTACTAGGAGTTTATACTCATGGTCCTGGACAACTATGGTTAAATAAAAAATATAATTCTCTTGAAGGCATTAAAGGTTTAAAAATTAGAATTGGAGGAGGTATTGCTCAAAGTTCTGCTAAGGCTTTAGGTCTAGTTCCATTGCAAGCACCTTTAACAAAAGCTTATGAATTATTGTCTGGGGGTGTAGCTGATGGCATGCAATTACCAGCAGAAAGCATTTCTTTTTTTAAATTAGATAGGTTAATAAAACAAGGATTCTTTTTTGAAGGAGGCCTATATAACACAAGTATGTTTTTAGTTATTAATAAAAAAAAATGGGATAAGTTATCTAAAAAAGATCAAATAGCTATCAACTCCGTATCAGGAGAATCACTCGCTAAATTGGCAGGAAAAGCTTGGGATGAAGCTGATAAAAAAGGAATTCATATATCTAAAAACAATGGCGTTAAAATAAGCACTTTATCTAAGAATGATAAAGTATTAGCAAAGAATATACTTATGCCAATTATTGCATCTACGCTAGATAAAATTTCTAAAGACAAAGGAATAGATGCATATGAAATATATTTTAAACTTTTAAAAGAAATAGAGCTTATTAAAAATGAGTAATAAACAACTATGTTAAATTACGTCTTTCAATCTTCTAATAAATTATTACTTATTCTATGCATTACATCTCTCACAATACTCGTATTAATTACAGTAATTGATGTACTAGGCCGTTACTTATTAAGTTTACCACTACCTGGCACGACTGAAATAACAGAAATTATATTAGGGATATTAATTTATATTGGACTTCCCTATATTACTAGAGATGAAGAACATGTGACAGTTTCTTTATTTTCTAATTATTTTAACAGTTCAATAATAAAGATTCAAAAAATAGTTGTAAATTTTATTGTTTCTATAATCTTATTTATTATCGCACGGCAACTATATTTTCATGGCTTAGACCTAAATTTATATAATGAAATAACCACTTTTTTAGAAATACCTAAAGCTCCAATTGCATATATGATGGCAGCTCTTAGTATAATTGCCTCAATAATAGCTTTATGTAATTCTTATAAATATTTATTTAATAAAAAACAATAATAACTAAATAATAAAGTGAAATATTAAAATGTTTTTATGGATAACAGGATTAATACTTGTGATGATAATGATAGCTTTAGGGCTACCCATTGCATTTTCTATGGCATCTATTGGGTTTTTAGGCCTTATATTTATAATTGGTATTGATGCATCATTAGCTATGGTAGGACAAATATTTTTTGATAATGGAATGAATTATACTTTATCAATTTTACCATTATTTTTATTGATGGGAAATTTTGTAGTAAAAGCAGGTTTGGCAGATGAGTTATATAGTGCAGCTAATGCATGGCTTAGGCATAAAAAAGGCGGCCTAGCTATGGCAACTATTATAGCTTGTGGAGGGTTTAGTTCTGTATGTGGGTCTTCACTTGCTACTACTGCTACTATGGCTAAAATTGCTTTACCATCTATGCAAAAATATGATTATCCAGATTCGCTAGCTACAGGAGCAATTGCTGCAGGCGGCACTTTAGGGATTTTAATACCTCCATCTATGATACTTGTTTTATATGGAATAATTACAAGTCAGGATATTGGACAACTTTTTTTAGCAGGATTACTGCCAGGTGTACTAGGTATAATAGGTTATATTATAGCTATAAAAATCTCTATATTATTAAATAAAAAATCTTTTAAAACTCAAAGCCAACTTCCATTTCTTGAAAAAATTAAATCATTAAAAGGTATAATAGGGATTATGCTATTATTTATTACAGTAATGGGAGGTATTTATACTGGAATATTTACTACAACAGAGGCAGCAGGAGTAGGTGCTTTTGGATCCTTTATAATAGTTATGATGAAAAAGAAGATTTCACTAAATTCTTTCTTTGAAATATTAATAGAAACAGTAAAAGTAACCAGTATGTTGTTTTTTTTACTCTTTGGAGCTGTATTATTTTCAAATTTTATTAATTTAGCTGGGCTTCCAAATGACCTAAAAAACTTTTTATCTATTTTTAACTTTAATATTTATACCTTACTTATAGGAATTTTTCTTA
>CAWVYV010000120.1:0-3720 GCA_963934475.1 uncultured Alphaproteobacteria bacterium
CCTCAGGCAGATAATTTTTATGCAGCATTAAATTCAGCAGTATATTCTGATGGATCTTTTGTGTATATACCTGAGGGAGTAAGATGCCCTATGGATTTAAGTACTTATTTTAGAATTAATGCTGCGGAGACCGGACAGTTTGAAAGGACATTAATTATAGCAGATAAAGGTTCATATGTATCTTATTTAGAAGGCTGCACTGCACCAATGAGAGATGAAAATCAATTACATGCAGCTATAGTCGAGATTATAGCCTTAGATGATGCGGAAGTAAAATATGCTACTGTACAAAATTGGTATCCGGGAGATGAAAATGGTAAGGGTGGTATTTATAATTTTGTTACAAAAAGAGGTGCATGTAGAGGCAAAAATTCAAAGATTTCTTGGACTCAGGTTGAGACAGGTTCTGCAATAACATGGAAATACCCTTCTGTACTACTTCAGGGAGATAATTCAGTAGGAGAGTTTTATTCAGTTGCTATTACAAATAAGAAACAGCAGGCTGATACGGGAACAAAAATGATTCATATAGGAAAAAATACAAAGTCCACTATTATTTCAAAAGGAATTTCTGCAGGCCATGGGCAGCAAACTTATAGAGGGTTAGTAAGGATGCAGCCAGGTGCTGATAATGCAACTAATTTTACACAGTGCGATTCTTTACTAATCGGAAATAACTGTGGGGGGCATACAGTTCCCTATATTGATTCCAAGAATGCCAGTGCAGAAGTAGCTCATGAGGCTACTACTTCAAAAATTAGTGATGAACAGCTTTTCTATTGTCAACAAAGAGGTTTAGACCCTGAAGAAGCAGTTGCGCTTATAGTAAATGGGTTCTGTAAGGAAGTTTTAAAAAAGCTACCTATGGAATTTGCAGTTGAAGCACAAAAACTCTTAGGAGTAAGTCTCGAAGGTTCCGTTGGGTAAAACAATAAATTAGAAGAGGTACAAAATATTGACAATTGCATTAGAAATTAAGGATTTACATGTTGAAGTTAGTGACAAAAAAATTCTTAAAGGTTTATCTTTAAATATAGAACATGGTGAAATGGCTGCAATTATGGGGCCAAATGGAGCTGGTAAATCAACTTTAGCTTCTGTATTAGCTGGTAAAGAAGGTTATAATGTTATAAGTGGCTCTGTTAAATATCTGGGTAATAATCTTTTAGATATGCCAACAGATGAAAGAGCAGCAGCAGGAGTGTTTTTAGCATTTCAATATCCTGTGGAGATACCTGGTGTGGCAACTTCAACTTTTGTCAGGACTGCTTTAAATGCCCAAAGAAGACACAGAGGAGAAGTTGAGTTAGATGCAATTGAGTTCCTTAAATTAGCAAGAGCAAAAGCTAAAGAATTAGAAATGAGCGAAGATTTTTTTAAAAGAGAGGTAAATGTGGGATTCTCAGGTGGAGAAAAAAAACGTGCAGAAGTTTTTCAAATGTCTATGTTGTCACCTATTCTAGCTATTCTAGATGAAACCGATTCTGGCTTAGATATAGATGCTCTAAAAATAGTTGCTGAAGGAGTTAATAAATTACGAAACGACAAATTATGCGGAATAGTTATTACTCATTATCAAAGGCTACTTGAATATTTAAAACCTGATACTGTCCATATATTAGCGGATGGCAAAATAGTCAAAACAGGAGATAAATCATTAGCATTGGTGTTAGAAGAAAAAGGTTATCAAGGAATTATTGAGGCTTCATAAATAATGACAAATATTTCAGATATAAAAAATAGATATAGTGAATCATATAATAGTATGCTTCCAACTCTTCCAGGCCTAGAGCTGGACTGGATGAAGATATTAAGAGATGATGCAATTAAACAATTTCATCAAGACGGTTTTCCAGATAAAAGTGTTGAGGAATGGAACGTAAATTCTTTTAGAGGGTTAATGGATATATTTTATAACACTCAGCAAGAAAATAGTTATGAGATAGATCTTTCATCAATAGAAAAAAAAGACCCTGATTGTTTGGTAAGAGTAATATTTAATAATGGTAAAATTATAAATATAGAGCATGATGAGCTTCCTGAAGGGGTTAAAGTTAATAGCTTAAATTTTTTTATTAAAAATAATCCTGATTTCCTTAAAGGGAAAATTAAACCAGCTAATGAATATTCTGAATCACGATTATCTAATATTATAGATAGTAGGCCTCAAAGTATTGTTGCGCTTAATGCTGCATTCCATGAAGATGGAGCAATAGTTAATATAGATAAAAACATAGAAGTGCCTGGCTATATTGAGCTGATGCATATAGGAGATTATACAGACAATACAATGAAACATATAAGGTCTGTTATTTTCTTAGATAAAGGTTCTAAGTGTGAAGTTATAGAAAATATTCAGTCACACAAAAATAATAATATGGTATTTACATCTCATGTTGCAGATATTCATTTATGCGAAGGAGCCACATTATCATATAATCGATTTATAAGTGGTAATAGTAATAATATACATATTAATAATGTGCATGCACAACTTGATAAAAATTCTAAATTTATTAGCAATTCATTAATTAATTCTGAAGGACAAGCTAGAAATGAAGTTAGAGTAAATTTACTAGGACAAGGATCTTCATCCAACATTAATGTATTAATGATGGGCGCTAAAAAATCAATGCATGAAACTTTAACAAAAGTAAAACATGCTACTAAGAATACAAAAAGTGAGCAAATTATTAGAACAATTTTAGATGAACGTTCTAGGGGTTCTTTTCAGGGAAAAATTCGAGTAGATGAAGGAGCTGATGGAACATTAGCAGAGATGTCTGGAAAAAGTTTATTATTAAGTAATGATGCTAGAATAAACTCAAAACCTGAACTAGAGATATTGGCTGACGATGTTAAATGTTCTCATGGCGTAACAGTTGGAACTTTAAGTAAAGAACAGCTTTTCTATTTACAGTCCAGAGGTATTCCAGAAAATCAAGCAAGAAAACTATTAATTAATTCTTTTAGTAATACAATTATTAACAATATTAGTAAGATCTTAATAAAAAGAGCTAAAAATTTTATTTTAGGAGAGTTTAATGAAAATGATTAAACCTCAAACACATAACTTTGATGATATAAAGACGGAGTTTCCTATTTTTAATGATACTAAATTGGTTTTTTTAGATAGTGCGGCAAGTGCGCAGAAACCAAATGCAGTAATAAACTCTATAAATGATGTTTACTCTAATCATTACGCAAATATTCATAGGGGGCTTTATACTCTAAGTCAGATTGCTACGGACAAACATGAAGATGCGAGAGAAATAGTTAAAGAATTTATTAATGCAGAGTCTTCTAAAGAAATTATCTTTGTAAGAGGAGCAACTGAGGCGATTAATTTAGTGGCCTCATCTGTTTCTGATTTAAAGCTTAGAAAAGATGATGAAATTATTCTTTCTCGATTAGAGCATCATTCAAATATAGTGCCGTGGCAAATAGCTGCCAAAAAATATGGTGCAAAAATAAAAGTTGCTGAATCAGATGAGAATGGCAATGTTAGTGTTGATTCTGTTATAAAAGAAGTCAGCTCTAAAACAAAATTTATATGTATTACACATGTTTCTAATGCCTTAGGAACTATATTACCAGTTAAGAAGATTTGCGAGGAAGCAAGATCACGAGGTATTTATACACTTATAGACGGCTGTCAGGCTGCGCCACAGTTTGAAATAGATGTGCAAGATTTAGGTTGTGATTTTTATGTTTTTTCTG
>CAWVYV010000121.1:0-3720 GCA_963934475.1 uncultured Alphaproteobacteria bacterium
ATGCAGTAAGGCAAGGAACTGCTGAGATGGGTCATGGATGGAGCGGTTATTGGATATCAAAAAACCCAGGCTTAGCATACTTTGGCGGCATACCAGGAGGACTTAGTCCTTCAGAACAAAGTGCTTGGGCTTTATATGGTGGAGGTTTAAAATTATGGGAAGAATTATTAGACCCATATGGTATACAGCCTTTTCAGGGAGGCATTGTACAAACAGAAATGTTTGGCTGGTATAAAAAAGCTCTATACACAATTGAAGATTTACAAGGTTTAAAAATAAGAATGTCAGGACTTGCTGCAGAAGTTCTTAATAGAATGGGTGCAACTACTGTAAATATTCCTGGAGGCGAAGTTATGAGTTCATTTCAATCAGGCGTAGTAGATGCTGTGGAATGGGGAGGCCCCTGGATGGACTTAGCATTTGGCTTTCCTAAAATTGCTAAAATTTGTTATGGACCTGGCATTCATAGTCCAGGTTCCAACTTAGAGTTGTTAGTTAATAAAGACTTATATAAAAAATTACCTTCTGACTTAAAGGAAATCATAAGGGTTGCAGCCAGTAATGCTAATACACAAAGTTATGGTGAATTTATTTATAGAAATGCACTAAGCTTTCAAATTGTAAAAAATAAACATAATGTGGAATATAAAATTCTTCCAGAAAGTATAATTAAAGAATTTTTAAAAATTTCTAAACAGGTAGTAATTGAAAATGCTGAGAAGGACCCTTTGGCAATGAAAGTTCATCAAAGCTATCAAGATTTTTTAAAAAAATCTATTGATATAACTAAATTTCAGGAGCTAGGATATCTTAATGCAAGAAATTTAGCTAATAGTTAAAATTATATTTACTCTTCTATAAATTTATCAGCATGAGCAAGATACTCGGCTTTATGCTTTTGTAATAAACTAATTACAGTCATAATTAAAACATTTACAATTAGACCTATTAAACCAGGGTGCAAATCATAAGGTGAGCTACCATGAATATATTGGAAATAAGTTGTAACTATCACTCCTATAATTAATCCTAATGTTACTCCTAAAGCAGAAGCTCTCCTCCAAAAAAGGCCTGAATAAACTGCAGGTGCTATTTGCACAATAGCTCCATAAGCTCCTAATAGTAGTTTAATTAATCCATCGCTACCGTAAATAGCTATGCAATATGCAATTGCACCAACTCCAACTACAGCTCCTCTCATTATCCAAAGCTCTTGATTTTCTTTTAAAGAAGGGAAAATGACCTTACATATATCACGTCCAAAAGATACCGAAGCACCATGCGTGATTGCATCTGAAGAAGACATTGCAGCCGCTAATGCGCCTGCCCCAACAATACCATATAAAATTCCTGATTCAGTCAAGTGATGCGTAATTAAATAAGGTAAAACTTCACCTGGCCTCCCTAAAACATCATTAGGTACAACTCCTATTGCGGCAAACCCTATGAAAAGAACAGGTAATAAAAATAGAGCAAAGATTGGATAAACTAAAACAGTCAATTTAATTCGTCTAGCTGTAGTAGTATAAGATTTAGTAAATAAATGTGGCCACATCACAAAACCAAGCATTGAAACTATTATATTACTGCTATATCTAGCAGAGCTAATTTTAGACCCTTCATTTCCAATTGTTAAAAAATCTGGATTATCTTCAATAATTTTACTAAACATGTTGCCAAGAGAACCATGCAATGATTCTACAAAATATATTCCTAAAACCCAAGCTACAATTAACATCAGTATAGCTTGAAAAACATCACTCCATGCAGCTCCTCTGACTCCACTAGTTGCCACATAAATTACAACTACTCCTAAAGCTAATAATGCTCCATTATTATAAGATATATTATCAAATGTTAATACGTTAAAAATATAACCCATACCTTTAATTTGTAAGGTTAAATATGGAATGAATGCTAACAAAGAAACAATACCAATAATAATAACTAAAAATTTTGAATTATACCGATCTCCTAAAAAGTCACCCATAGTTATATAATTCGATTTTTTTCCTAAGCGTGCAACTTTAGGTCCTATAATGTACCAAGGCATTAAACCAAGAGCACAGTATGCTAATATATATAATGATGCCGCTCCTTTTGAATAAGCCCAGCCTGGGCCACCTAAGAATGCAAATGCTGAAAATATAGTTCCTCCCATAAGAAACCACATAACAAACAAGCCAAAACCTCTGTCTCCAACTGCATATTCAGATATAGAAAAGAAAGACCTTCCTCTACCTGCCGCTATACCAATAGCAAAAGCAATAACCAAATAAATAGACATTGCGAATAAAGCAATTTGCCAAGCTTCCATATTATTCCTCTACATCTTTATCTAAGGTAACAAAAACTATCAATCCTAAAAACTCTACTATTATCCAAAACAAAACCCATACCATTATAAATGGCATACCAAAAATTAAAGGTTCTGCATAATTGCCTAATGAAAATATAGGAAATATTAGCACTAATAATATAAAGCACGTAAATACTACATACCAATTTTTAATATTAAATTTTTTTACTAAGCCCAATATTAACTCCTAGGGTTAAAATATATTTAATAATTCTATTAGATTTATTTTTAAATGTCATCTTTTAGCTTTTAAAATTTATTATTTATTTTATGCTATATAAGTCTTAAATTATTAATAGGATACATAATGAATTTTAATTGGAAAAACCTATCAAAAGAAGAATTAGAAAATAATTATAACCCTAGAAAAGCAGTAAGTAACTTTTCCAAATATATTAGAGAATATAAAACTCTAGGGCAAAAATCTCGTGAAGAACTTCCTTGCATGCTAAACGTAAGTTATGGAGATACTCAATTACAAAAACTTGATATTTTTGGAAAAAAAAAACTTAATAATGCAAATGTTCATATATTTATTCATGGAGGCTATTGGAGAGCATTAGATAAATCTGACCATAGCCAATTAGCAACACCTTTTGTTAATGAAGATCTATTGTATTTTTCAATAAACCATGAACTTTGTCCAAATGTGACATTAAGTGAAATAGTCCAACAAATAACTTCTGCCATAATTTGGGTATATAAAAATTGTAAAAATTATGGTGGAAACCCAAACAAAATAACTATCTCAGGACACTCTGCAGGAGCTCATCTATGCTCTATGGCTATAAATACAGAATGGAGTAAATTTAATATTCCTAATGATATTATTAAAGGTGCAGTTCTAATAAGTGGGATATATGAACCAGAAATAGTTTTAAACTTGTCCGTAAATGAAGAAATTAATTTATCTAAAAAAGAAGCCTTAAAAAATACTCCTTCATCTTTAAATATAAATACCCCTCATATATTAACTTGCGTTGGAAATAGTGAAACTAAAGGATGGATAGATCAAACAAAAATATATACTAAAAAAATAATTGATAACTGTGACAATGTAGATTTTTCAACTCTTCAAAATGAAAATCATTTTTCTCTAATGATTTCACTAGCAGATTCTAAAAATAAATTTGTAAAAAAAATGATCAATATGGCAAAAAATATTTAGTAAATTTTATTAAATTGCTTTAGTAAATATATAATAATGTAAAATACTAATAATTTGGAAATAAATATGCAATCGATGTTAATTTTAATTGATACTCTTGTTACATTAATAGTTTGGGCTTTAATGTTACAAGTAATAATGAGTTGGCTAGTAGCCTTTAATATTGTTAACACACAAAATAAATTTGTATGGC
>CAWVYV010000122.1:0-3665 GCA_963934475.1 uncultured Alphaproteobacteria bacterium
TATCCGAAGAAGATATAATCTTATTAAGACAAGACCCTCCTTTTGATATGACATATATAACCAACACACATATTTTAGAAACTCTTCACCCGAAGACTTTTGTGGTTAATAACCCATTTGAAGTCAGAAATGCCCCAGAAAAATTATTTGTTAATAAGTTTAAAGAATTTATTCCAGAGACCTTAATAACAAGAGACCTAATAGAAATTAATAAATTTAGAAAAGAGTTTAAAGAAATAATAGTTAAGCCATTATATGGAAATGGAGGAAAACAAGTATTTCATATCAGAGAAAATGATCCTAATCTTTCTTCTCTATTAGAGATGTTTTTTGATCACTCTAACGAGCCATTAATTATTCAACGCTACCTTCCTGAAGTGAGAAAAGGTGATTGCAGAGTGATTATGATAAATGGAGAAGTTGTCGGGGCAGTAAATAGAGTTCCTCCTAAAGGCGAAGCACGGTCTAATCTGCATGTGGGAGGAACTGCAGAGAAAAAAATACTTTCTACTAAAGAAATGGAAATATGTGAAGCTTTAAGCGAGGAATTAAAAAAAAGAGAGCTTATTTTAGTAGGGCTAGACATAATAGGAAACCATTTAACAGAAATAAATGTAACCTCTCCAACAGGAATACAAGAAATATCTGAATTTAATAAAACCAATATAAGCGCAAAGTTTTGGGATGCCGTAGAGAGCTATATCTAGTTTATTAATAATTTTTTTATAAAGCCTCCTAAAGGTTGCCCTCCCAATATATGAAAATGTAAATGTTGTACTTCTTGATGACCATCCTCTCCTATATTTGTTAATACTCTATACCCATCATTCATAATTTTTTCTTTTTTAACTACCTCAGATATACAATCAAAAATATCTACTTTTTCTAGGTTATCCGCGTATAGTGTAAAATCGCCTAAGTTTAAATAAGGTTTTTTAGGAATCACCAAAACATGAACTTTGGCTCGTGGGTTTATATCTCTAAAAGCTAATGAATATTGAGATTCTAAAACCTTATCGCATGGGATTTTACCGCTTAATATTTTAAAAAAAATATTATTTTTATCATAATTTTTATTCACAAAAACATCCTATTTATCTTTTCTACTCGCTTTTTCTTCATGTCCGGACATGGCGTCTCTGTCTTTAAGTTCATTCATAATTTCTTCTGGTAATATATTTAAAGATTTCCACAAAACAAAAAGATGAAACAATAAATCTGCAGACTCTTTAATGGTTTCTGCTTTATCTTTGGTTATAGAGGCAAGAACTGTTTCTACAGCTTCTTCGCCTAATTTCTTAGAACACTCTTTTAATCCTTTTGAAAGCAGAGAAGCCACATAAGAATCTTCTGGTGAAGAACTTAAGGCTCTTTCTTCAATTTTTTTCCATAGTAATTCTAAATGTTCAAATGATTGTATATTATTCATAATAATTATCCAAAACTAGAAGTTAAATAGACAATAGCAAATTATTCTTTGGTTATAACCTAGTATTTAGTCCAGCTTCTGTCATTGCTTTTCTTGCATCTTGTATTTTATATTTTCCGAAATGAAAAATAGAAGCTGCTAATACTGCACTAGCTCCTCCTTCCTTAACGCCTTGAACCAAATGCTCTAAAGTTCCTACTCCTCCAGATGCAATAACAGGAACAGAAACCTTGCTAGTTATAGCTTTTAATAAATCTACATCAAAGCCTTTTCCCGTACCGTCTCTATCCATAGAAGTTATTAATAGTTCTCCTGCACCTTTCTCTGTCACAAGCTGTGCCCATTCTATAGCGTCTAATCCTGTTTCTTTTCTTCCTCCATGAGTATATACCATCCATCCATCTTTATTCTTTTTTACATCTATTGCCACTACGATGCATTGTGAACCAAATTTGTTAGCCCCCTCTTCTATGAGCTTAGGGTTTGTTATTGCGCTTGTATTGATTCCTACTTTATCTGCACCAGCTAATAAAAGGTTTCTAATATCTTCTAAGCTTCTAACTCCTCCGCCTACTGTTAAAGGCATAAAACATTTGTCTGCTGTTCTGTTAACCACATCTAATAAAATATTTCTATTATCAGAGCTTGCTGTTATGTCTAAAAAACACAATTCGTCAGCGCCCTGGGAGTCATATACTTTTGCTTGTTCTACAGGATCGCCTGCATCTTTTAAATCTACAAAATTAATACCTTTTACAACTCTGCCATCTTTGACATCTAAACATGGAATAATTCTTGTTTTTAACATTATTTACCTAGTATTTTATTGCATTCATAAATATCTATACGGTTATCATAAATTGCCCGGCCACTTATTACTCCCATTATACCAGAACAATTTTTACTTTGTATTTCTTTAATATCTTCTATTGAAGAGACGCCTCCTGATACAATGATAGGTATGTTAATATTTTCTGCCAACTCAACTGTCTCTTTGATAGCGGGTCCTGTTAAAATTCCATCTCTATTAATATCTGTAAAAATTATTGCCGATACCCCTACATCTTCAAATTTTTTTACTAAATCTAACGCTTTAATCTTTGTTTGTTTTACCCATCCCTCTACTGCTACCATTCCATCTCTTGCATCAATACCAACTGCTATTTTCCCTGGGAATTTTTTACAGGCTTTGATAACTAAATCTGGGTTTGTTAAAGCCATTGTGCCTAAAATTACTCTATTTATTCCTGTATTTATCCACATATCTATTGTTTTAAGGCTTCTTATACCTCCGCCAAGCTGTATCTTTATATTAACATTTTTTATTATATTTTCTACCACCTGCTGATTTATTGGTTTTCCTTCAAAAGCTCCATTTAAGTCTACTAAATGTAACCAAGAACAGCCTGATTCTAAAAAAGACTGCGCTCTTTTGACCGGATCAGAATCAAATATTGTTGATTTA
The DNA here is from genome assembly GCA_963934475.1 of uncultured Alphaproteobacteria bacterium. GTDB lineage: Bacteria > Pseudomonadota > Alphaproteobacteria > TMED109 > TMED109 > TMED109. The sequence goes on from CAWVYV010000122.1 coordinate 2,895, forward strand.
TTCATATCTCCTTTTTCTAGCCTGACACATTGGCCATCTTTTAAGTCTATTGCTGGGAAAAAAATCATACTGTGCCTTTTTTAGCTTCTAAACGTTTATAATAAAAACTACCAGAAACTGCTTTCTTATCAACTATATGATAAGAAGGTAACGTGCCCCATTTAATATAACCTGCAGATTCATATAAATTTATTGCGCGTTCTTGAGTCCCTCTCACCTCTAAAAGAAGTTGGCTAAAACCATTCTCAAATGCTAAATTTTCTCCTACCTCTAATAACTTTCTTGCTAATCCATGGCCTCTTGCCCATGGCGAAACAAAATGTGTATCTATACTCGCAGAGAATGATGACGCTTCATTACTCTTGTTGGGAAATACTAATTGTAAAGAAGCTGCAACTGCTCCATCAAAACTCCCAATAAAAAGGTTTCTTTGAGGCATTGCAAGAACTCCTTTCCAATAATTTTCTAAATTTTGTCTTGGGGGAGGGTTTATCCAACTAAACCCTATACCTGCCGTTATAGCTTCTTCAGTAGCTTTACATAGTTCTTGTAATTCCCCTGCACTAAATTTTTCTATTAAATTTACTGATAGTTTTTTATTCTTATTTATCATGGTGCCCACTCTAAAAAATTTTTTATAAATTGTATGCCCGCTACTTGACTTTTTTCTGGATGAAACTGTGTTCCAATAATATTATCTTTTAAAACTACAGCAGTTATATCGCCTCCATAATGCGTTTTTGCAAGAATAAATTTATTGTTTTTTACATT
>CAWVYV010000123.1:0-3657 GCA_963934475.1 uncultured Alphaproteobacteria bacterium
ATTCATATAAGAGTGGACCAGATGAAGAAGGTTTTTTTAATATACATGGTGGCAGGTTTGTTGCTGAAACATTAATGCCTTTAATATTAGAACTAGAAAAAGAATATAAGAAAGCAAAAAATGACAAAGATTTTGCTAAAGAAATTAAATATTGGAATAAACATTATATAGGAAGGCCATCTCCTTTATATTTTGCATCTAGAATTACTAAGGAATTAGGAGGAGCAAAAGTTTATTTTAAAAGAGATGAGTTAAATCATACTGGTGCGCATAAAATTAATAATTGTATAGGGCAGATACTTCTCGCAAAAAGAATGGGCAAATCTAGAATAATTGCGGAAACTGGAGCAGGTCAGCATGGTGTAGCTACAGCAACAGTATGTGCACTTTTTGGTTTACCGTGTACGGTCTATATGGGTGCAAGAGACATAGAAAGACAAGCGCCGAATGTGTTTAGAATGAAATTGTTAGGTGCAAAAATAGTTCCAGTAGAATCTGGTTCCCAAACTTTAAAAGATGCAATGAATGAGGCGCTTAGAGATTGGGTTTCAAATGTTGAAGATACTTTTTATATAATTGGCACAGCCGCAGGTCCACATCCTTACCCGATGCTAGTGAGAGATTTCCAATCCGTAATTGGAGAAGAAACTAAAGAACAAATTATAGAGGCTGAAGGTAGGCTTCCTGATAGTTTAGTGGCATGTATTGGTGGTGGATCAAATGCATTAGGTCTTTTTTATCCTTTTTTAGATGATAAGTCAGTTGATTTATATGGTGTTGAGGCTGCTGGTAAAGGGTTAAAGACAGATATGCATGCCGCATCTTTATCTTTGGGTTCACCCGGAGTATTACATGGTAATAGGACTTATCTACTTCATGACGATGATGGGCAAATTACAGAGGCACATTCTATTTCTGCAGGCTTAGACTATCCTGGAGTTGGGCCAGAACATTCTTATCTAAAAGATGTGGATAGGGTAACTTATGTAGCTATTGAAGATCAAGAAGCTTTGGATGCTTTTCAATTTTGTGCTAAATATGAGGGTATACTTCCAGCTTTAGAGCCTTCACATGCTTTAGGCCATGTTATAAAAATTGCTCCTAAATTAAATAAAGACCATATCATTATAATGAATTTATGTGGTAGAGGAGATAAAGACGTATTTACAGTTGCAGAAGCACTAGGAGTAAAATTGTAATGCCTCAGTCAAAAAGAATAAAGAGTAAGTTTGAAGAATTAAAAAATAGTAATAAAAAAGGATTAATAACTTTTGTTACAGCTGGTGACCCTAATTATGATACATCTTTAGAAATACTAAAAAAACTACCAGATGCTGGAGCAGATATAATAGAAATTGGTATGCCATTTACTGATCCAATGGCAGATGGGCCTGGTATTCAAGCATCTTATTTAAGAGCATTAGAAGCAGGGCAAACTCTTAAAAAAACTATACAGTTAGTTAAAGATTTTAGAGAATTTAATTCTAATGTTCCTATTGTTCTTATGGGGTATTACAATCCAATATATAAATATGGGGTTGAAACTTTTATAAAAAATATAAAAGAAATAGGAGTTGATGGTATAATAGTTGTAGACCTTCCTCCTGAAGCTGACAGGGAACTTTGTATTCCTGCTAATGAAAAGGGCATTGATTTTATTCGCCTAGCTACCCCTACTTCAAATGAAGATAGACTTCCTAAGATAGTAAATAATGCTTCTGGTTTTTTATATTACGTATCTGTGGCGGGAATCACTGGTTCAAAAGCTCCAGAAATTTCTAGTATTGAAAGCAAGATAAAAACTATTAGAAATTTCACAGATATACCAATAGCAGTTGGTTTTGGTATAAAAACACCTGAACAGGCAGTTAATATTGCTAAAACAGCGGATGCTGTAGTAGTAGGATCCGCAATTATAGATAAGATAAACGAGGCTTATAAAAAGGATAAAAATAATATTAAGTTAATAGCTGATTCCGCAGCTGATTTAGTAAAAAATTTATCTAACGCTTTAAATAATTATAAAGAATAAAGGAAATTAAATGAGTTGGTTATCAAATTTTGTAAGACCAAAAATTAGAGCACTTGTAAAAAAGTCTGACACTCCTAACAATCTTTGGGTAAAATGTAATGGATGTGAACAAATGGTTTATCACAAAGACTTAAAAGAAACTTTAAGTGTATGTCCTACCTGTAGTTATCATATGAAAATGTCTGCACGCCAAAGACTTAATTGGATACTAGATGAGGAAACGATTTTAGAAATTAATACACCTCAAACAATATTGGATCCATTAAAATTTAAAGATAATAAAAGATATACAGATAGATTAAAAGTATCAAAAGAAAAAACTCAAAATAAAGATGCTATAATTATAGCTAGTGGTCAAATAGGAGGTAATAATGCTGTGGTGGCAGCACTAGATTTTAACTTTATGGGCGGGTCCATGGGGGTTGCTGTAGGGGAAGGGTTTCTAGCAGCAGCAAAAGAAGCTGTAAACCTTAATACACCTTTAGTAGTATTTACTTCATCAGGTGGGGCTAGAATGCAGGAGGGTATTTTCTCCTTAATGCAGTTGCCAAGGACAGTAATAGCTGTGAATAAATTAAAAGAAAATAATATTCCTTATATAGTAGTTTTAACAGACCCAACTACTGGAGGGGTAAGTGCATCTTTTGCAATGCTTGGTGATGTAACTTATGCTGAACCAGGAGCCTTGATAGGTTTTGCAGGTCCTAGAGTTATTCAAAGTACTGTTCATGAAACTCTTCCAGAGGGTTTTCAAACATCTGAATATCTTTTAGAGCATGGAATGATAGATGATGTAATTTCGCGAAAAAATTTAAAATCAGTAATTGCCAATACTATTATGCATTTAGTTAATAATGTTTCCACACAAAGATCATCTAGTCATTAATGAATAACAAAGTATTTTTAGAAAAACTTGAAAAGTTTTCATCTAATCACCCTAGAGTTATTGACCTTTCATTAGATAGGATGGATCGTCTACTACTTAAATTAGATAACCCTCATTTAAAACTACCACCTGTAATACATGTTGCTGGTACAAATGGTAAAGGCTCAACCATTGCATTTCTTTCAAAATCATTAATAGATGCTAGAAAAAAAATACATGTTTATACTTCTCCTCATTTAATAGATATTACAGAAAGGTTTATAATTGCAAATAATAGAATAAGTTATAAAAAATTATTTGAGACATTAGATTATTGTATAGAAGTAAATGATGGCGAACCAATTACACAATTTGAATTATTAACATGTATTGCTTTTATATTAATGTCTAAAAGTAAAGCTGATGTAGTAATAATAGAAACAGGCTTGGGAGGACGTTTAGATGCTACTAACGTAGTTAGAAACCCTCTCATAAATATAATAACTAGTATTTCTATTGATCACACAGACTTTTTGGGAGGTACATTAGAACTGATAGCCAGAGAAAAAGCTGGAATTATTAAAAATAATACCCTTTGTATTTCTGCATCTCAAAACCCTTTAGTAGAAAAAATAATAATAAATAAGTGTGCTGAAAAAAATTCAGAATTAATATTATGTAATGAAATTACTTTCTTTAATAAAATTAAAGACGGTTTTGAAATCAAAGGTTTAAATAATAACCTATATACTTTCCCTAG